>JAJZJY010000152.1 GCA_021809885.1 Actinomycetes bacterium | reverse complement strand
CCCGGGCGCAGCTCAGCTCTGGGACGGGCCTGCGAGCAGCTCGGGAGCGGCGGACCGGACGGCGTCGAGCACCGCCGAGAGCCTCGGGTTGACCATCCCGGCGCCGGCGACCACCACGGTGGGCACGGTCTCGTTCCCGCCGGCCAGCGCCCGGACCGTCGCCGCCGCCTCCGGGTCCTTCCAGATGTTCACCTCGGTGACCTGGAGGCCAGCGCGGCGCAGTCCCCGGCGGAGCCCGAAGCAGTACGGGCAGCCGGGGCGCCAGTAGACGGTTACGAGCTCCGGCACGGTCACGTCCACCATCCATGCAACCCTCTCCGGCAAGCCGCCATTCCATCGAGCGTCGGTGAGGGTCCCGTTGCCGTGGCGGGCGACAGCGGCTGAACCCTGGAGCGGCCGCAGGCGTAGACAGCTGGTAGGGCACGTGGCCCTCTGGACCGAGACCTGGGAGAAGACAACACACGTGAGACGATCGCTTCGTACCGGCGGCCTGCTGGGTGCTCTTGCCCTGGGCGCTGGAATGACCCTGGCGCCGGCGGCCGCTGGCGCTTCACCTTCCCAGGGACACGTTTCCGGGCAGCCCGTGGGCCAGCCCCTCTCATCTGCAGCTGCGGCCAACGGCGACGTCAACCCCTACGGGATCGCCGTCGTACCCCAAACGACCGGCAACCTCGTCGCCGGGAACCTGCTGGTCGCAGACTTCAACAACAGCGCAGGGACTCCCGGCAGCGGCACCTCTGTCGTGCAGGTGGACCCGGCCACCGGCACCGCCACCACCTTCGCCTCCGGCCTGCCGATCAGCGGACCGGTCGGCATCGCCATCAACCCGGTGAACGACCTGGTTTGGGTCGGCGACTTCGGGTCGAGCAACGGGTCCACGTCCAACGACCTGCTCCTCCTGCCCGACGGCACCGTGAAGGCGAACTTCAACCCTTCGACCACGGCGAGCCCCGTGAGCTCGGGCCAGCAGCCGACCTTCAACGGTGTGTGGGGTATGGGGGTCAGCCAGACGAGCGCCGGCGTCTCCTTCTACTACGGCACGGCCGGTTCCGGTTCGGCGGGCACCGGAGGCGGTGAGGTCTGGCGCCTCGACCCCCACCCAACGGCAACGAGCCCCAACGGTCAACCACTTGCCTCGACGTACGTGGAGCTCGCCACGGGTCTCGGCGACAATGCCACGACCAAGGCCGTGCCGGTCACCGCAGCCAACGCGGCCGGGCCAGAAGGTTTGGCCTTCGACGCCGCCAACGGCACCCTGTACGTGGCTGACGATGCCAACAACACGATCTACGCCATTCAAGGCGCTTCGACCGCCACAGGTCCGGTAACGCCGATCGTCGTCGCGAGCGGTGGCGTCATCAACACCCCGGAGAACATCGTCATCGACCCCAACACCGGCGACCTGCTCGTTGCCAACGCAGGCAACAACACGCTGGCGGTCATCGATCCCACCACGGGCAACGTGCTCTGGAGCCGGGTGCTCGACACCGGGGCTCCGGGAGCGCTGTTCGGTCTGGCTGCGGTGGCCAACGCGGGTCACACCACCGTCTATTACGACGACAACAACACCAACGGCGTCTACGCCGTCCAGCTGCCGGCGCCTCGACCGCTCGTGGCATGGGTGACCAAGCCGCTGGCGGAGGGGCCAGGTACGGTGACCATCCGGGTCACGACCAACGCCCCTGGACCGACGATCCACCTCTTCGACGAGTATGCCGGTGCGCACAGCTTCGTGCAGAAGGCGTTGCACGTGGCCGCACCGGAGGCCTTCGGCAACGGGGGCTGGACGTTCCAGGTCTCAGGGATCAAGGCCACCAACCACTTCTACGTCATGGTCAACGGCGTGAGGTCCAACCTCGTGGCCGCGGTCATCGGATGACCGCGAGGAAGCCCCTTGCTCCTCCAGGCGTCCCAGCTCGTCGAGCGGGAGGTGGCAGCGCATGACCTTGCCGGGCTCGACCTCCCGCAACGGCGGCTCGACGGTCTCGCAGGTGCCGTCGGCCAGGCGGCGCGGGCAGCGGGTGTGGAACACGCAGCCCGACGGCGGGTCAGCCGGGCTCGGGATGTCGCCTTCGAGCCGGATCCGCTCCCGACCTGTCCCGTCGAGGGTTGGCACTGCCGACAGGAGCGCCTCGGTGTAGGGGTGGTGCGGCCCGGCGAACACCGACTCCGCCGGGCCGTACTCCATGATCCGCCCCAGGTACAGCACGGCGATCCGGTCGGAGAGGTAGCGCACGACGCCGAGGTCGTGGGAGATGAACACGTACGTCACCTGCTCCCGGCTCTGCAGGTCGACGAGCAGGTTGAGGATCGCCGCCTGGACGGAGACGTCGAGCGCCGAGGTCGGCTCGTCGCAGACGAGCACCGCCGGCTGGCCGGCGAACGCCCGGGCGATCGCCACTCTCTGCTTCAGGCCGCCCGACAGCTGCGCCGGGCGCATCGGCAGGTGCCGGGGCTCCATCCGCACGGAGCGCACGATGTCTATCAGGCGCTCCTCCCGTTCCTCGCCGTCGAGGCCGGCGAGCTTGGTCAGCGTCCGGCCCACGATGTGGCGGACGCTGTGGCGGCGGTTGAGCGCCGCGTCGGGGTTCTGGAACACGATCTGCAGCAGCCGCAACTCGTCGCGACCGCGCCGGGCGGCGGTTGGCGCCACCCGCTGCCCGCTGATCTCGACGACCGATCCCTCGTCGGGCGCGGTGAGCCCCAGCAGGACCCGGGCCAGGGTCGTCTTGCCGCAGCCCGACTCCCCCACCACGCCGAGCGTCTCGCCCGGGTACAACTCCAGGTTCACGTCCACCAGCGCCCTCACCGACTCCCCCCGGGCGCTGTAGGTCTTCGAGACGTGCTCGACGCGGATCACCGGCTCGCTCGAGGTCCTCCCGCTCCGCATGGCCACGTCCGCCGGGGTGGCCCGTGGGAGCGCCGGCGCCTCCTCGTGCTTGAAGCAGCGTGACGCCCGGGCGCCGCCGACGTCCTCCATCGCCGGCGTCTCGCTGCGGCAGCGGTCGTCGGCAAGGGCGCACCGGGTGGCGAACACGCAGCCGGTCGGCACCTCGCCCGGGGAGGGCAGGAACCCGGGTATCGAGTCCAGCCGGTCGTGGTCCTTGCGGTGCCCGCGGCGCGGCACGCAGCGCAGGAGGCCGACGGTGTAGGGGTGGCGGGGGTCGTCGAAGACCTCTTGCGCCGCCCCCTGCTCGACGATCTCGCCGGCGTACATGACGCCCACCCGGTCGCACATCTTGGCGATGACTGCCAGGTTGTGGCTGATGAACAGCACGGCGGTGTTGAACTGCTCCCTCAGCCCGGACACCAGGTCGAGGACCTCGGCTTCTACGGTGGCGTCGAGGGCGGTGGTCGGCTCGTCGAGGACGAGCAGGCTGGGCTCCACGGCGATCGCCATGGCGATGACCACCCGCTGGAGCATCCCGCCCGACAGTTGGTGGGGGTAGGCGCGGATGACCCGCCCCGGGTCGGCGATCTGCACGGTCCGAAGGGCGTGCCCGGCGCGCTCCATCGCCTCCTTCCGGGGCGAGCCCATGATCTCGAACACCTCGGCGACCTGCCGGCCGATGCGCATCGAGGGGTTGAGCGCCCGCCCGGGCTCCTGGTAGACGACGGAGACCTCCCGCGCCCGCAAGCGGCGCAGGCCCTCGGGGCCCATGGACATGACGTCACGGCCGCCCATCGTGATCGAGCCGGCGGTGACCCGGCCGTTGCGCGGCAGGTAGCGGGTGATCGCCTGGACGGTCGTGGACTTGCCGCAGCCGGACTCCCCCACGAGACCGAAGCTCTCCTGCTGGCCGATCCGGAAGCTGATGTCCCGCAGGGTGAGGCGGTCGTTGCCCCGGACGGTGTAGGCGACGTCGAGGTGGTCGACCTCGAGGGTGTGCCGGTCCTGCGGGGTGGGCGACGTCTCGGCGGGGAGGGCCAGGGTCACGGTCTCTCCCCGTTCACTGGATGATCACCGACTCGATGGAGTCACCGATCAGGTTGATGCCTGTGATGAGGGAGGCTATCGCCAGGGCCGAGAACAGCGTCTCCCACCAGTAGCCCGCCGCCAGGTACTGGGCGTTGGCTGCGATGTCGGCGCCCCAGTCCGGAGTCGGTGGCCGGACCCCAAAACCGAGGAACGACAGCGTGGCGACGGCGAAGATGGCGTAACCCAGGCGGACTGTGAACTCGACGATGATCGGCGCCAGGATGTTGGGTAGCACCTCGACGAACATGGTGTGCACGGCCCCCTCGCCGCGCAGGCGCGCCGCCGCCACGTAGTCGAGCTCGCGCTCTTGGAGGACAGCGGTGCGCACGGTGCGTGAGATCACCAGCCCGAACGCGAACCCGATGACGATGATCAGGCTCGCCTCCGACGGTCCAACGGCGACGATGAAGAGGAAGGCGACGATCACCACCGGTAGAGCCAGGAACGCCTCTACGACGCGCCCTGTGATGGCGTCGACGGCCCCCCGGTAGAAGCCCTGGAGCAGCCCGAGGACCGTGCCGAGGACCGTGCCGAGGACCGTGGCCAGCGGGGCGATCACGAGGATGTCGCGCGAGCCGATGATCACGCGGGACAACACGTCCCGGCCGAGGTTGTCAGTCCCGAACAGGTGGCGGGCCGACGGTGGCTGGTTGATGTTCAGGAGGTTCTGGGCGAGCGGGTTGTAGGGCCGGAAGAGGCCGCCGAACACGGCGCACACGATCCACACGAGGAGGATGGCGGCGCCAGCCTTGAAGGTGCGTGAGCGCACGAGCAGCCGTAGCTGCTCCCGGCGAAGCCGCTTGGAGGACGCGTCGAGGACGCCGCCGGAGCGCAGGTCGTCGGCCTCGGTGGTGGCCATCACTCGGCTCCCTGCAGGCGCAGGCGGGGGTTGAGCACCGTGTAGAGCACGTCGGCGATCAGCGTGGCCAGCAGGTACACGACGCCGATCACGAGGATCCCGGCCTCGAGCATGGGGAAGTCCTTGCTCAAGGCTGCGTCGTAGATCAAGCGGCCGATCCCCTGGTAGTTGAACAGCGTCTCGATCACCACCAGGCCGCCGATGAGGTACCCGGTCTGGGTGGCGATGACCGTGATGGTCGGCAGGAGGGAGTTTCGCAGCACGTGGCGGAACACCACCGTCCGCCGGGGCAGGCCCTTGAGCGTGGCCGTCCGGACGTAGTCAGAGTCGAGGGCCTCCACCGTCCCCGCCCTGGCCATGCGCGCGATGTAGCCGAAGAGCACGAACACCAAGGCGATGGCCGGGAGGATCAGGGATGGCAGCACGGTGAAGAAGCTCCCCTGTGACTGGGCGTCCACCGGCAGCCACTCGAGCTCGATGGCGAAGATCACGATGAGCACGATGCCGGAGACGAACTCGGGGACGGTGGCGAGCGACAGGCCGGCGATGCTGATGATGCGGTCGATGGCCTTGCCCCGGTTGAGCGCCGCGGTCACACCGCCGAGGATGGACAGGGGCACGACGATGACGAACGCCACGACCGCCAGCTCGAGCGAGCGCCCGAGCGCCGGCCAGAGGAACTGCGATACTGGGGCGGAGTACTGGTAGGAGCGCCCGAGGTTGCCCTGGGCGAAGCGGCTGATCCAGTCCCAGTACTGCACCGGAAGGGGCTTGTCGAGGCCGAGCTGGCGGTTGAGGGCGGCCACCGCCGACTGGGAGGCGAAGTGGCCGAGGATGGCCCGCCCGGGGTTGCCGGGCAGCACCTGGCCCGCCACGAAGACGATCATGCTCAGGAGGACCAACGTGAGGACTGCCAGGCCCAGGCGCTCGAGCAGGTACTTGCCCATACGGCTCCTCTCCGCCACCCCGGCAACTTCGCCGAAAATCGTAGCCCCCGGATGTGACCGGGCGGTGGGCGGCCTCGCCGGCGCCGCCACGGGACCCTGCCCGACCGCTCCCACCCGTTCTCGACGACACCACCGGTTCTCGGCGACACCCGATGGCCATTCGTGCACGTTGCGTCGCCGAGCTCGGCGCGTGTCGCCGAGTTGGAGCTGGGACTCCCACCGCCCCGGCGATCAGCGCTCGCCGGCCACCTGGTCGACGACGCCGAGGGCCGCGTCGAGCAGCTCGCCGGCCCGCCCGGCTCGACGCCACGCGCTCAGCGCCGGCGCTGACACATCGTCCTGGGGGTCGTTGACGGCTGCCGGCAGAAGGGTCGCCACAGCGGCGGCGCGCGCCTCCATCACCAGCCCCGGCAGCGCCGCCGCCGGGTCGTCTGCCTCGGGCTGCAGGCCGGAGTGCCGGCGCAGGGTGCGGACGTGGCGGTCGGCGACGACCACGAGCTCCGCCCACGCCGCTGCCAGGTCGTTGAGCGCCGGGTAGGTCATGGCGTTGTGGTACCCGCCGGTCGACACGGCGCGGCCGAGGGGATGGTCGTCGTCGGGCAGCAGGTAGACGGGGTTGTCGGTGACCGACCGCAGCGAGACCCGGGCGGCGTGCCCGACAGCGCCCAGGGCCCGCTCGGCCTGACCGAGGAAGGCGACGAGCCGGGTGCTGCTGGCGGGGATCACTCCCCCTGCGGCACCGGCCGATCCTTGCGGGGGGAGAGCGGCGACCAGCCGCTCGGCGGCGGCCACGTCGGCGGCGTCTCCCCAGGCTCGCACTGCCGGGGCCTCGCAGGGCTGGCGGGGCGCTCCCTGGGCGGCGAGGGATCGGGCCAGCACCGTGGTCGCCTCCGCCAAGCGCCGCCGGCCGGTGAGGGCGGAGGCGGCGGCGAGGGCAGCGGCGACAGGAGAGCCGTTGGAGAGAGCGCCTCCCTCCCCCTCCTCGAGGTCGCCCCGCTCGAAGCTCCGCATCATGTGGACCAGCGGGAGGACCTCCCCCGCGCCGACCTCGCCGTCGAGGGGGACCTCGGGCAGGGGACCGTCGAGGAGGGCTGCTGCGCGCTCGGCGACGACGGAGCGGACCTTGGCGCTGCCGGAGACGAAGTTGGCGAGCCGGGCGAAGAGGATGCCGCGCACCACCCGCTGGTCGAGGTGGCCGCCGCCGAAGCCCCGACCCCACGATCCCCTGCCGGGACCGACCCCGCGGGCGTGGGTGCTCTGCTGTTGTGGAGGTATGACCTGGCGGGCACGAGGCCCGAAGTTGCTCGTGACCCCGTAGATGAACTGTGTCCGGTCGGAGTCGAGGAGCCGGACGAACTGGCTGCGGCTGCGGTCCATGTGGGCCCGGGCGGTCGGGCCGATGACTACGCCCTCGCCGTCGAACGCCACCCGCCGGTAGTGCTCGATGGTGAAGTCTTGGAGCCCGTCGACGACGACGGTCACGGCGCCGCCGGCTCAGGCGCTGGCGGTCGGCAGGCCCGCCGACTTCCAGGCGTGGTAGCCGCCGTCGAGGTCGGTCACGCGGGTCAGACCCATGCGGCGCAAGGTGGCGGCGGCGAGGCTCGAGGCGTAGCCATCGCTGCAGACGAGGATGATCTCGGCGTCGTACCTGGCGATCTCGGGGATGCGGTGCTCGCTCTGCGGGTCCAGCCGCCACTCGAGCACGTTGCGCCCGATGGCGATCGCCCCGGGGATCTCCCCCTCAGCAGCGCGCTCCTCTGCCGGCCGGAGGTCCACCAGGAACGCACCGGAGGCGACCGCCTCGGCCGCCTCCCTCGGGACGGGTCGCCGGTCGAGGCCCCGGCGGGCCGACGCCAGCAGGTCTTCGATCGCCTGGCGATCGCGGTCGGTGAACTGCGCGTCCGATTCGTGCACATGAGCGCGCGTTCCGTGCGGCGAATCGACCGCCACCGTTTCGAACGCCGAAAAACCGTAGGGAGTCCGCGTGTAATAGGTCATTGCGACCAATGCGGGCGAATAGACGTGAATGCTCAGCGCTGGGGTGCCCACGAGGTGCGTCACGTTGTGGACGTGGGGGGGGCCAAATGTGACCGCTTCGCCTGCCCCCACCCGTCGGGTGCCGGCCAAGCCGGTCCGGGGGCGGCGGAAGGTCTCCACCAGGCGACCGTGCGCGACAGCGAACGATCCGCTGGAGCCACCGTGGTCGTGCCAGTCGGTCTCGTGGCCGGGGTCCCAGGCCAGTAGCCAGACGTCGTAGTTGACCTGCCTGTGGAGCAAGGCGTACCAACGACGGGGACGTTCGGCGGGGATCAGGTGCGTCCACAGTTCCGGAGCGGCGGCGACCGCGCTGGACGCGGCACCCATCTGGCCAGGGGTGAGCCGGCGGTCGCTCAGGTCGGGGAACTGCTCGGCCAGGTGGGCGCCCACCGCATCCTGGGCGACGCCGAGAGGGCGCCCGTCGGGGTCAGCGGTCCCGCCCAGGCTGTTGGCATCCGATTTCACTCCTGCAGCCATGCCGACTTTCCCAGCCATGCCGATTTTCCCAGCCATGCTCGCTTTCCTCCCTGCGGGCCGAGCGTAGCGGAGTTGGATGCGCCGGCGGTGGCGCGGTCCTCTTTGCGCATGAATGGCAAGCAGGGCAGCAGGGCTCGGGGGGAGCGCTGT
>JAJZJY010000151.1:5697-8467 GCA_021809885.1 Actinomycetes bacterium | reverse complement strand
GGACGATCGCCTCGCCTGGCAGCTGCGGGGCGACGGGACGTGGGACAAGGTGCCCACGGTGGTCGGCATCTCCGCCCACGAATGGCTCCAGGGCGCGACCCGCCACCGCGACCGGATGCGGCGGGAGAGCGAGGCGGCCCGGGCGTCGTGAGCGTGCCGCCCGCCGCCGTTGATCCCGGCCCGCTGTGCGGGCCGGCCGAACCCCTCGTGCGCGCCGCCGGCGGGGTGCTGTGGCGCCCGACGACCTGCGGGAGACTGGAGGTCGTGGTCGTGCACAGGCCCCGCTACGACGACTGGAGCCTCCCGAAGGGCAAGCTCGAGCCGGGCGAGTCCGATGAGGACGCCGCCGTCCGGGAGGTCGAGGAGGAGACCGGTGTCGTCGGGCGCCTCGGGCCGGAGTTGGTGGCGACGACCTACATCGACCGCAGCGGGCGGACCAAGCGTGTCCGATACTGGGCCATGACCGCCGCCGCCGGCTCGCCGGCGGGCGCCAACGAGGTGGACGAGGCCCGGTGGGTGCCGTTGGACCGGGCCCGCTCCCTGCTCAGCTACGAGCGCGACATCGACGTGCTCGATGCCCTCCCCGCCGCCGTTGCGGCGGAGGCGGGTTGACGGCGGCGTGGGGTCGAGGGGGCCGCCGGCAAACGACAGCCTTCGACGACCGCTCAGGGTGGTCAGAGCGGATCTCGGTTGGCCGGCGGCAGCAAACGTTGGAAGGTTGTTGTCGCTCCACGACAACAACCTTCCAAACATTCCCGGGGCCCTTCTCCGTCCGAACACCCTGGGCGGTGGCACCGACCTGCGTAACCCCCGCCGGCCCCACACCGACCACTGCCGGCGCCGGTCACCATGCTTCCGCCGATGCCACCAACGCCTCTGTAATCTATCAGTAGCTCATGGCTGCCTGTGGCGGCCTCTTGCGGACCATGAAATGGTCGCGCCAGACGATCGGCTCAGGTCACGCCGGTCTCCCCGACAGTCATTCTGGTCAGACCGACGGCGGCAGCAAGCGCACGACGTTCTGGAAGCAGAACCACAACGGAGCGGCGCACACCACCAGTCCGGCGACCAGCACCGCTGCCTTGCGCCACCTGCGCCGGCGGGCAATGGCGATGCGGGTGAGGACCCACAGCGCGGCCGCCAGCGCGCCGAAGCCGACGGCGGGGCCCCACGCGTTCCCGTTCCCCGTACCGAGGCTGGTCGGCCGGGCGGCCGGCAACGGAACGACATCACGTGAGCCCGGCGCGGCTACCGCTGCCGGGGTGGTGGACGCCGGTGGCGGGGGCGTGGTCGCCGGCCGCCCGACGAGGCGGGCGATGACCACCAGGCGGCTCGTCGCCGAGTACGGAGGGTTGCACGTCGTCAGCGTCAGCTGGGCCCAGCGGGTGGGATCGAGCACCGACACGTCCGACGGCGGGACGACCTCGTGGCCCACCACCCGGTAGTCGAAGGTGTGGTTGGCGGTGTCGGTGAGGTAGATCCAGTCGCCCTTGCGGAGGTGCCCGAGCTGGAAGAAGGGCGCCCCGTAGGTGGTGCGGTGCCCGGCGATGCCTACGTTGCCCCGCTCACCGGGCATCGGGGTGCCCAGGTAGTGGCCGGGGCCCTGCATGAGGTCGTTCTCGGCGGTGCCCTGCACGACGTACTTGTTCACCGAGATGGCCGGGATGACGAGGTGGTCGATCGCCGTGCCGATGGGTGTCGACGGCGACAGCTCACCGTCGGCAGCGGGGTTGGCGGTGGGCGTGGCCCGAGGCGCGGACGCCGCCGCCGGGCGCGGCGCGGGCGCTGCGTGGCGCAGGGATTGGAACTGCCGCTGCAGAACGGTCTGGTCGTGGCGTTCGGTGAACCCGGTGCCCCACAACTGGTAGGCGACGAAGAGGAACGTCACCAACCCGAGGGTGACGAGCCCCAGCCCCACCTCCCGGACCACCCGGCGAACCGGGCCGAGGGGGGCCCGCGCCCGCACGGGCCGCCGCGTCAGGGCGGGGGGCGCCGCCTCGGGGGCGGCCGGTTGGACCATCGGCTACAGGGTAGAGGCCAGGGCCACGGCCGAGCCGGCACCGGCGTGGTTTTGGCAGACTGGTCGGCGTGCCCCTGCTCCTCGTCCGCCACGCGCACGCCGGCTCCCGGAAGGACTGGGACGGTGACGACCGGCTCCGTCCGCTCTCCCCGCGGGGCACCAAGCAGGCGAAGGACTTGGCGGCGACGCTCGAGCCGTATGCACCGCAGCGGGTCCTCTCCAGCCCGTACCTGCGCTGCACCGCGACGGTTGCCCCGCTCGCCGATCGCCTGAGCCTCCCGGTCGAGGTGCTCGAGGAGCTGTCGGAGGGCAACGCCGCTGCCGCCATCGCATTGGTGCGTGCCCTCGCCGACGACAAGGTGGCCCTCTGCACCCACGGCGACGTGATACCCGACGTCCTCGTCACCCTGGCCGACGAGGATCATCTCGACCTCGGAAACCGCCCACGGCAGGCCAAGGGGTCGGCGTGGGTGCTCGAGGCGAGCAACGGCCGCTTCCACCGAGCCTGCTATTTCCCTCCTGGGAGCTGAACGGCCACGGCGATAGGAGCGGCCGGCGCTGAACCCAGGGGGGCGGGCGGCGGTGGGGGCGGGGACTCTTGGCGGAGTCGACTGGAGCAGCCGGAGCGACTCGTAGAATTCAGAGCGTGTTCACCCCGTGTCAACGAGGGTGGGGCCGGCCCGTCACCAGCGGCCCTTACCGTGGCGGGTGGCACGCCCGCTCGTCGCCCCGCAGGAGCGCCCCAGCATG
>JAJZJY010000151.1:0-5687 GCA_021809885.1 Actinomycetes bacterium | reverse complement strand
ACCGTACGCCTCATCGCCGCAAGACCTGCCATCTCCGTGACCGGGAACGACGGTTGATGCGGCTCAGCGATCTGCAGCGGCTCGAGCTGGCGCTGCAGCGGGTGGCCGATCAGGCCCCGGTCGCCACGGGCTCGGCCGACGCCCCCGAGGCAGGCGCCGCCGAGCTGCTCGCCGACATCGAGGCCGCCGCCACCGACCTCGCCGAGCGTGCCCAGCGCTCCGAGGAGCTCGGCAGCCGACTCTCGGCGGCGCTCAACGTGCTCGTCTCCGGCGTCGTCGTCTGCGACCAGCACGGCGACGAGGTGTACCGCAACCTGGCCGCCAGCGGGTTTGGCGCTCGCCTCGGGGATGTGCTCGCCGAGCGCGCGGTCGCCGACCTGCTCGAGACGGCCAGGCGGGGCGAGTGTGCCGAGCACTCCCTCGAGCTGTTCTCCCCCGTCCGCCGCAACCTCATGATCCGCGCCTTCCCGATCTCCTCCCTCGACCGGCCGCTCGGCGCCGTCGCGGTCATCGAGGACATCTCCGAGCGCCGCCGCCTGGACGCGATCCGCAGCGACTTCGTGGCCAACGTGAGCCACGAGCTCAAGACGCCGGTCGGAGCCCTGTCGCTGCTCGCCGAGACCCTCGACGGGGAGGACGACCCCGAGGTCGTGGCGCGCCTGTCCGTGCGCGTCGCCGCCGAAGCCGAGCGGCTCGGCCGCATCATCGACGACCTCCTCGACCTCTCCCGCATCGAAGCCAACGAGCGACCCAGGTTCGAGCCCGTGGCGGTCGGCCGCCTGGTGGGCGACGCCGTCGAGCCGATCCGGCCGGCCGCCCGCTCCCGGGACATCGAGCTGCACGTCGAGCCGGTCCCCCCGCGGCTGACGATCATCGGCGATCGCAGGGATCTCCTCTCCGCCATCACCAACCTCGTCGACAACGCCGTCAAGTACTCCGAGCCCGGCTCGCCGGTGCTGGTCCGGGTCGGCGCCGGCCCGGAGGCCGTACGCATCGACGTCATCGACAAGGGCATCGGCATCCCGAGACGCGACCGCGAGCGCATCTTCGAACGCTTCTACCGGGTCGACCGGGCACGCAGCCGCCTCACCGGCGGCACCGGCCTCGGGCTCTCGATCGTCCGTCACGTCGCGGCCAACCATGGGGGCGACGTGCAGGTGGAATCCGAGGAGGGGGAAGGGTCGACGTTCACGCTGCTCCTGCCGGCGCAACCGGCACTCCTCCGGGGTGTCACCGCCGGTGGCTGATCCCCTGACCGTGCTCGTCGTCGAGGACGAGGAATCCTTCGTCGAGGCACTCGTCGTCGGCCTCAAGCGCGAGGGGTTCCTGGTCAGGGTCGCCACCGACGGCGTCGAGGCGCTCGAGATCTTCGACCAGGTGCGCCCGGACATCGTCCTGCTCGACGTGTGGCTACCCCGGCTGTCGGGCATCGACGTCTGCCGTGAGCTGCGTGCCCGCAGCCGGGTGCCGATCGTCATGGTCACGGCGAAGAGCAGCGAGATCGACACCGTGGTCGGGCTCGAGGTAGGCGCCGACGACTACGTCACCAAGCCGTACCGCCTCCGCGAGCTCGTCGCCCGGATGCGCGCCGTGCTGCGCCGCAGCCCCCCGGCGGGCGAGGCGCCGGCGTACCCCGACGCCCTGGAGGTCGGGGACCTCCGGCTCGACCCGCAACGCCACGAGGTCTTCCTCGGCGGCCGCCAGGTCGTGCTCCCCCTGAAGGAGTTCGAGTTGCTCGAGCTGCTCATGGGCAACGCCGGACGGGTCCTCACCCGTGAGACGCTGATCGACCGGGTGTGGGGGCCCCATTACGTGGGTGACACCAAGACCCTCGACGTCCACGTCAAGCGGCTCCGGGCGAAGATCGAGGAGGAC
Organism: Actinomycetes bacterium; assembly: GCA_021809885.1. Classification (GTDB taxonomy): domain Bacteria; phylum Actinomycetota; class Acidimicrobiia; order Acidimicrobiales; family Palsa-688; genus JAKAQB01. The sequence continues at coordinate 3,812 of JAJZJY010000151.1, read as the reverse complement.
CCGTCGCGGCCCAGCCGGATCACGACCATTCGGGGACTCGGCTACAAGTTCGAGGGGACGCGGGTGTAGGTGGCTCAGGCGGTGCGCAGGCCTTCGGCCCTTTGGCCCATCAGCCCTTCCGGCGACCGAACAGCTCGCCGATCGGCCGGTTGAGGACACCCTTGTTCCCGGCCGCCTTCGGCGTCCGGAGGGCTCCAGGAGCCTTGGATCTGCTGGGCGCCTTGGAGCCGCCGGGCGCCGCTGGCGGACCGGGCGCCGCTGCCGGACCGGGTGCCGCTGCAGTCGCTGCGACCCCGCCGTCGCCGGAACCAGCTCCGGCCTGCACGCCGTTCCACGGAGCTGCCAGGGTCTCCCGCGACCGTGACCGCCGGCGCGCGAGCGCAAGCCCCCCCGAGGAGCGGCGACGGATGGGAAGGATGTCGTCGACTTCGGGCCGCCAGGGGGTGATGTGGGGCGGCGACGGTGCTGCTGGAGCAGGGCCGTCCACTGCCGGCGCCGGCGTGGCCGTGGCCATGTCACCGGCGGTCGTGTCGCCGGCGTTGCCAGCGCCGTCAGTGGGCGCGCCTTGCGCCCCTGCCGCCGGCGCTGTCGACGGCATCGGGGGAAGAAGGCGGGCAAGCTCCTCCATGGAGGCGGGTGTCCTCACCACCGCCCCACTCGGACGCACCTCCGGAGCCCGGCCCTGGCTCGCCGGTACCGCAGCGTCACCCGAGGCTCCAGCGGCGGTCGAGAGGGGTGCAGAGTCGGGGACGACGCCGGCCGGCAGGGCGGCGGCTGCGCTGCGAGCCTGCGGTGTTGCCGGAGCGGGAGGCGCTGGCGGCGTGGATGGCGCTGCCGGCGCGGATGCTGTCGTCGGATGAGTGGGCCCGGCGGCGAAGGGATCAGGCCGGGCGGTATCGCCCTCTCGGAGGGGTTGGGCGCCGGCTGGCTCGGTTCGGGAGGTCGAGTCCTCGCCTTCGAGTCCCGGGAAGCTGTTGCGCGCCGGCGCGCCGGCATCCCTTCCCGGCACTGCCCCGAGCAACGCGGCTGTCTCCGGCGACAGCGACGCAAGGTTGGGACCACGAGGCGTGATCGGCGCTGGGTGGCTGGCCGAAAGGTCGGGGCCGGCGGAGTCGCCGGCCGGTGCGGCCGCCGGGCTGGCGGCGCTCTGAGCAGCGTGCGCCTTCGCAGCGGCGGTGCCGAACGGGTTGAGGGGCAACCGCACCTCTCCCTGCCCGGCAAAGTTGAGAGGGCGGGAGGGGCGCTTGGACGTCGGACGGCCCCAGCCCCGTTCCGCGAGGTCGTCGTCCACCTCTTCGTCGTCCGTCACCTCCGGTGGGGCGGCGACGGCAGCTTCCACTCGTGGTCGGGTCTCGAAGGCTGCCAGGGCCGACTCCATGTCGAAGTCGTCCGGCTCATCGGCATCGCTTCCTGGCTGTTCGTCGTCCACCGCCGTCGCACCAGACCCCGAGGTCTCGACGGCGGCGAGCGCTTCGGCCAGCGACGCCTCCAGGGACGCGTGGTCGAACGGGAGGGCGGACAGACCGTCTTCGGACCCCTCAGGCAGCGGTTCCATGTGCCCATGATCGGCTCGACCGAGCCCTGGGTTGAGTCCCTGGCGCGTTTGGCTCCGCGAGGCGTACCGCTGGCATCGATTGCTCGCGCCGTAGGTTCATCTGGTGCCATGCGTGGATCAGCCGGTCGACGAGGAAGGCGTCGACGGGCGGTGGCTCTTCAACCTCGGGTCGCCGACGCAGCGCCGGGGCCGGGCCAGAACCGAAACTGTGAGTGGAAAGTGCACAGGGTGTGACCTTTTCACTCACAGTTCGCTCCATGTCGCCGGGGTCCGGGGGTCCGGGGGTTCGGGGGCTCCCGGGCGGGTCGGACCAGCCAAACCGCGCGCAGGCTTGAAAGCCGCGCGCATCCAGGGCCATATGGCGTCGCCTGCGCGCGCGGAACCCGGCCCTGCGCGCGGTTCGGCCTCAGTTGTGCGACCGGCGCCCGGCGAGCGGACCCGGGATGATCCCCTACTCCCCCTCGGGCAGGTCCAACTCGATGCGGGCAAGCCACAGACCGGGCGCGTCGACCTCCGCCGGCGTGGGCAACTCCACCGCCGAACGCCACAGCCTCCCGAGGGCTGCCTCCCCGGCCCGCTCGATCACGCCGGCCACGAACCGCTGCCCCCGCTCGTAGCTGCCGGCGTCGAGCTCCACGCCGAAGAGCTTCCCGAGCGCCCGGGCTCCGCTGTGGTCCTCGAGCCGCCGGCGCCGGAGGGCTTCGGTCAGTGGATCGTAAGAGTCGATGAGGGGCCGGCCGGCCTTGTCCATCACATGGTCGACCCAGCCGGTCACGACCGACAGCAACGAGCGGAGCGGCACCTGTAGCTGCCGTTGGGTGTCGTTCTGCATCTCTGACAGCAGCGACGCCGGGTCGCCGAGCACCTGCTGCAGCGACGCGAAGTCCGTGGGGTCGATGCCGGCGAGGCGCTGCTCCAGGAAGTCCGTGTCAGGATGGAACGCGCCCACGTATGCGCCGATCAGCTGGTCGAGCCGGTCTCGCACATGGGCGCGGCCGAGGACCGTCTGGTTGGCGACCTCGCGCAGGCAGACCCACAGCCGGACGTCGTCGGGGGGGAGGCTCCAGTCGGACGCGAAGGCGTCGATCGTCGCCGGCACGATGAGCAGTTCGCTCGACGACCAGCGGGGCATCGGCAGGTCGTACTGGCCCATCGCCCGGCGGGCCAGCTCGCCGACCATCGACCCTGCCTGCATGCCGAAGACGAAGGGGCCGAGGACCTGCGGCAGGTTCCCGAAGAGGGAAGCCATGGCGTCCCCTCCGCCGGGCAATCCGGGCAGCCACCCGCCGGCGTGCCCGGCCGGAGGTTCGGAGCCGAAGCCGAAGGGGTCCGCCGGGCCGGGAGCGCCACCCGGCCCTCCTCCGCTGCCCGGCCCTCCTCCGCTGCCCGGCCCTCCTCCGCTGCCCGGCCCTCCTCCGCTGCCCGGCCCTCCTCCGCTGCCCGGCCCTCCTCCGCTGCCCGGCCCTCCTCCTCCACCTGGCGGCTCCTCGGTGCTGCCCCGCTCCTCGGTGCCCAGCGCCTCGGTCGCCGCCTTGGCGAGGCGTTCGAGCAGCGGCCGCCACGCCTCCAGGGTCCGCTGCGCCCACTCACTTGGGGTCGCCGAACGCACCGTGAGCAAACCACCCGGCAGGTCGAACCCGCCCGACTGCTGGACGTGGAGCTCGGCGACGCGCACCAGCTCCTCCATGCGGACCCGGGCGACGGGGTCGACGTTCGGTTCGGGCTGACCGCCTGTCGCTGCCCACAGGGAGAACTGGCGCGCCACATCCCAGTTGACCGGACCGCTGCTCGTGAACAGCCGGGCCAGGTTGCGCATGATGTCCTCGAAGGGCCCCCCGGAGCCGAACGGCCCCCAGTTGCTCACGAGCTGACCCCAGTGGCCGGGCGCCTCCTCATTGGGGCATCGTAGAGCGGTGCGCACCGTCGTCGTCACCGGGGTGGCGGGCTCGCTCGGAAAGAGGGTCGCCCGCCTCCTCCTGGCGCGCCCCGACGTCGAGCGCGTCGTCGGCATCGACATCGTCACCGCCCCGGCACTGCCCGCCGGCATCGCCTACCACGTGCTCGACCTGGCTGCAGCCGCCCGCACCGGGGCGCCGGCCGCCGAGCGCGACGATCCTGACGGGGAGCTGGGCTCCCTCGTCGCCGGCGCCGACGGGATCATCCACCTGGCGTGGGGGACCGCCGAGGGCCGGCGGGCTGCCCGGGCGGAGGTCCGGGCGGCCGCGGCCGCCAACCACCGCTCGATGCGCCGGCTGCT
>JAJZJY010000150.1 GCA_021809885.1 Actinomycetes bacterium | reverse complement strand
TCGACGGGGAAGGGGAGCACGTCGGCCGAGGAGAGCACCTCGGCTGCCTCCACGCCGACTTCCACCTCCCCGGTGGCGAGCCGGGGGTTGACGGTCTCGGCAGGGCGGGCCCGGACGGTGCCGCTCGCGCTCACGACGCTCTCGAGCCGGAGGGCTTCGAGCACGGCGAACGCCGGCTCGTCGGGGTGGGCTACAAGCTGCACGAGGCCGGCGGGGACGAGGCCGGCGGGGTCGCGCAGGTCCACGAACAGCAGGCCACCGTGGTCCCGCTTGGCGGCCACCCATCCGGCCAGGCGGACGGCCCGCCCGATGTCGGCGTAGCGGAGCTCCCCGCAGCGGCGGTCGCGGTAGCGGTTCTCGACGAAGGGCGCAGCGGGGTCCATCACAGCGAGGCTACCGGGGGCCCGCGCCCGGGCAGGGCGTCGGGGCGGGCGGCCTATTCGAGCACCGAGCGCAGCTCGTCGACGTCGGCCCTGAGGCGAGCGACCTCGGCGCGCAGGGTGGCGAGGTCGGCTTCGAGGGCGCTGACGCGCTCGGCGTTGCCGGAGCGCGCCGCTCCCGGGCCGATCGGCACCGCCGGGACATCGAGGACCTCCCCTGCCAGGAGGTGGGCCCAGCGCTCCTCCCGCTGCCCCGGCAGGCGCTCGAGGCGCACGACGTAGGGGTCGTCGTAGCGGTTCTTCAGACGGTGCAGGACGCCCTCCACCCCGCCAAGGTCCTCGAGGCTCGGGTAGCGCTCGGTGCGGGTGCGGATGTCGTTGACGGTCTGCGGGCCGCGGAGCACGAGCACGGCGAGGACGGCCAGCTCGGCGCGTGTCAGGCCCCACGCCTCGTCGAGGACGTGGCGGTACTTGTCGGCGCGGTTGCTCGGGCTGTGCACCACGCGGGCGAGGCCCAGGGAGCGGAGCTCGGCGAGGACCGTGCTCACCTCCCCAGGGCTGTAGTCGGTGACGGGGTTGCGGTTGGAGGTCTGGTTGCAGGCGAGGACGAGGGCGTTGAGGGTCAGCGGGTACTGGTCGGGCGTCGTCGCCTCCTTCTCGACCAGAGCGCCGAGCACCCGCAGATGGTCGGGGGTCAGGGGCTGCACGGCAGGGAGCTTACGGAGGTGTCTGGCCGCCACGCCCGGCAGCGGGCCAGACTGGCGCCGCACCACCCGCTACGACGAGGAGGCCGCCATGGGGAGCGACAGTCGGGACAGTTTCGGGGCACGGGCGCAGCTCGAGGTCGGAGGCCGCCGCCTCGGCTACTTCCGCCTCGGCGCCCTGCAGGAGCGCTTCGACGTCGCCCGCTTGCCCTACTCGCTCAAGGTGCTGTTGGAGAACCTGCTACGCCACGAGGACGGTGCGACGGTGCGGGCGGAGGACATCGAGAGCCTCGCCGGGTGGGATCCCCGGGCGGAGCCGGCCGACGAGATCACCTTCGCCCCGGCCCGGATCCTGATGCAGGACTTCACCGGCGTCCCCGCCGTCGTGGACCTGGCTGCCATGCGCGACGCCATGAGGGTGCTCGGCGGGGACCCGGCGAGGGTCAACCCGCAGGTACCGGCCGAGCTGGTGATCGACCATTCCATCATCGCCGACGTCTACGGGGTGCCTGATGCCTTCCGGCGCAACGCCCAACTGGAGTTCGCCCGCAACGAGGAGCGCTACCGGTTCCTGCGGTGGGGCCAGACGGCGTTCGACGATTTGAAGGTCGTGCCGCCCGACACGGGTATCTGCCACCAGGTCAACCTCGAGTACCTGGCACGGGTCGTGTTCGACGTCGACGGCGAGGCCTTTCCCGACACCCTGGTCGGCACCGACAGCCACACCACCATGGTGAACGGGCTGGGAGTGCTCGGCTGGGGGGTCGGGGGCATCGAGGCGGAGGCGGCCATGCTCGGCCAACCGGTGTCGATGCTGGTACCACGGGTGGTCGGCTTCGAGCTCGTCGGGTCCCTGCCCGAGGGCTCGACGGCGACCGACCTGGTGCTGACCGTGACGGAGGAGCTGCGCCGCCACGGGGTGGTGGGCAAGTTCGTGGAGTTCTACGGGGAGGGCGTCGGGGCGGTGCCGCTCGCCAACCGGGCGACCATCGGGAACATGTCCCCCGAGTACGGCTCGACGTGCGCCATCTTCCCGATCGACGAGGAGACGCTGGCCTACCTGCGCCTCACGGGGCGGACCGACGAGCATGTCGCCTTGGTGGAGGCCTACGCCAGGGCGCAGGGGCTGTGGCACGAGGCGGGTCACGAGCCGGCGTACTCCGAGCGCCTGTCGCTCGACCTGTCGACGGTCGTGCCGAGCCTCGCCGGTCCGTCACGGCCGCAGGATCGGGTGCGGCTCGACGAGGCGCGCCAGCGGTTCCGGGCCGCGCTGCCCCGGGTCCTCGGGAAAGAGGGGGCCGCCGACGTGTCGACCCAAGCGGTCCCGGTCACGCTGGAGGACGGCTCACGATTCGACCTGGACCACGGTCACGTCGTCATCGCCGCCATCACGAGCTGCACCAACACGTCCAACCCGTCGGTGATGGTGGCCGCCGGGCTGCTGGCCAAGAAGGCGGTGGAGCGCGGGCTGTCCGCCAAGCCGTGGGTGAAGACGACTCTCGCTCCTGGCTCCAAGGTCGTGATGGACTACTACGAGCGCGCCGGTCTCGTGCCCTACTTGGAGAAGCTCGGCTTCCATCTCGTCGGCTACGGCTGCACCACCTGCATCGGCAACAGCGGGCCGCTGCTCGCGGAGATCTCCCGGGCTGTCGACGACGCCGACCTGGCGGTCGTCTCGGTGCTGTCGGGCAACCGGAACTTCGAGGGCCGCATCAACCCGGACGTGCGGATGAACTACCTGGCGTCCCCACCGCTCGTCGTCGCCTACGCCCTGGCCGGCACGATGGACTTCGACTTGGTGAGCGAGCCCCTCGGCACCGATGCCGACGGCAACCGCGTCCACCTCCGGGACATCTGGCCGTCGCCCCAAGAGGTGGCGGCGGTGGTGGACGGGTCGATCGAGTCGGGCATGTTCCGGTCCTCCTACGCCGACGTGTTCACCGGCGACGACCGCTGGCAGCACCTCGACGTGCCGGGCGGCGACTCCTATGCCTGGGACGAACGCTCCACCTACGTTCGCAACCCGCCGTACTTCGAGGGCATGCCCGCCGAGCCGGCCCCCGTGGACGACGTGGTCGGGGCGCGGGCGCTTGCAGTGCTCGGCGACAGCGTCACGACCGACCACATCTCGCCGGCGGGCAGCATCCGCGCCGACAGCCCGGCGGGGCGCTGGCTGATCGACGGGGGCGTGCAGCCCGGCGATTTCAACTCCTACGGCAGCCGGCGGGGCAACCACGAGGTGATGATCCGCGGCACGTTCGCCAACATCCGGATCCGCAACCGGCTGGCGCCGGGGACGGAGGGCGGCGTGACCCGCCACCTGCCCGACGGTGAGGTGATGTCGGTATACGACGCCGCCAAGCGCTACGAGGACGACGGCGTGCCGCTGGTGATCCTCGCAGGCAAGGAGTACGGCACGGGGTCGTCGCGGGACTGGGCCGCCAAGGGAACGGCCCTGCTCGGGGTGCGGGCGGTGATCGCCGAGAGCTTCGAGCGGATCCACCGCTCCAACCTGGTCGGCATGGGGGTGCTACCCCTGCAGTTCGCCGACGGCCAGTCCGTGGGGTCGCTCGGCCTCACGGGGGAGGAGGTGTTCGACATCGCCGGGCTCGCCCGGCTGCCCCGGCATCTCTCCGTGCGCGCCGGCGGCAAGACCTTCGACGTCGTGGTGCGGATCGACACCCCCAAGGAGGCGGAGTACTTCCGCCACGGGGGGATCCTTCCCTACGTCCTGCGCCAGCTGCGCTACCGGGGCTGAACGGCGATGCCCGGCAAGCCTCAACGGCTTGCCGGGCATCGCGTTCAGCAGGCTGGGTGCTGCGCCGGCTCAGGCGTTGGACAACCAGACGTTCGTCGGGTCGTAGTTGGCGAAGTCGGGCTCGTACACGCAGTTGTGGACGAGGCTGCTGTGGAAGTTCGGGAAGTAGGGCTGGTTCACCGGGAATATGGCGGCCCCCTTCATCGTGTCGATGTCGGCCTGGTGCCAGGCGGCGTCAGCGGCCGCGACGGACGTGGCCGCCTCGGCCCTGACGACATCGGCATTGACGGCGGCGCTGTTGAACAGCCCGTCGTTGTTGGACTCCGGCGGCAGGACCTTCCCGTAGAACAGCGGTCCGAAGAACGACTTGGCGGCGTTGCCGTACCAGTCGGGGAACCATCCCACGTCGGCGACGTCCCAAAGGTCCTTGCGAGGGTTGGCCGGATTGGACATCAAGGTGAACAGGTTGGCCTGCGGCGTTCCGTAGCCCTTGACCTTGATGCCCAGCTTGCCGAGGTCGGCTTGCAAGGTCTGGAAATCGGCCTGCTGCTGGGGAAAGTCCGATGCGTACATGAACGTGAGGGTCAGCTGGTGGCCGGGACCGTAGCCTGCTGCCTTCAGGAGGGCTTTGGCCTTCGTCGGGTTGTACGGGTACGGGTCGAAGTTGATCGACCCACCGATACCGTTCGGCAGGATGTGGGTGAGCGGCGGGTTGACCGCAGGCCCCCCATAGTTCTGAATGATGTGGTTGCGGTTGATCCCGTACTCGAGCGCTTGGCGGACCGTCAGGCTCTTCAGGGGACCGGCGGCGGCGTTGAACACGAAGTACGGGTTCATGCCAAATGTCGGCTGCAGGCTGAAGTCCGGGTTCTTGGTGGCGATCAGGTTGGGGATGTCAGCCGTCGGCACGGGCTGGTTCCACTCCATGGCGTCAGAGCTGTTGGTTGCCAGCTGCTGCTGCACCGACTGCTGGGAGACGGTCTCGATGATGTTGATCTTGTTGACATAGGCCTTGCGGACCGGGTCGGTCGACGCCTTCCAGTCCGGGTTGCGCACGAAGTCGATGTACTTGGTCGGGCTGTAGGCGGCCACCTTGTACGGTCCGTCGGAGATCGTGTGCTGCTGTAGCTGGGCGCTGGACGGCAGGTAGTTGAGGTACTCGACCGGCGCCGGCGAGAACGCCGGGAAGGCGAGGATGTCGACGAAGTAGGTGGCAGGCGTCGTCAGGTTGATGGTGATGTTCAGCCCCGAGGTGGTGATCCCCGAGATCGGGTTGGCGTCGATGTAGGCCTTCTGGGCGGCCGGGCTGGTGGTGCTCACCTTGGCGAAGCCGTTGCAGAACGCCATGTACCCGACGATGAGGGTGTTGAAGTCGGGGGTCCCGCCGAAGGCCTGCGTCGGGTTGCAGGTCCGCTGTACCCCGCGCATGAAGTCGGCAGCGGTGACCTGCCGAGGCGGGGTTGTGTCCCACATCACGCCCTTGCGAATGGTGATGCTGTAGGTCTTGCCGCCGTTGGTGATCACCGGCATTGCTGTCGCCATGTCCGGGACGACGGTCGTGTTCTTCGAGAGCGACGCCGGGTAGGTGTACAGCTGGCGGGCGAACATCCGCTCGGCGAGGTAGTCGACCGTGTAGTAGGAGATGTTGGGGTCGAGTCGCTGGACGTCTCCCTGCCCGAGCATCGTCAGCGTGCCGCCGTACCTGGGAGTGCCGCCACCGTTCAGCCCGGTGAAGGAGGCGAGGTTGGAGCTCGACGGGGTAGGCGCCTTGCTCCCGCCCGACGTGCCGCTGCCACTCGAGCCGCCGGCCGCGTTGTTGTTGCTCGACCCGCACGCTGCGGCGAAGAGGGTGAGGGCTGCTGCTCCCGCCGCCACCGCCATGTACTGCCTGGCTCTACGCATAGCTGGCTGAGGCCTCCTCGTCTCATCCACGTTCCGACCGGCGGCCGGATTCCCTTCCCCCTGCTCAGACCGCCTCTTGACTGTGGTCGCGAGGCGCTTCCCAGGCGAGCGAAAGGCTAGCAGCAGGTTTGGTCGGCGTGGTGGCCTGGGCCGCGTCCGGTGGTCAGTGGAGGCGGACCCGGGGGTCGAGCAGGGCGTAGACGATGTCGACGAGGAGGTTGGCGACCACGACGGCGGTGGCAGCGATCAGGACGATACCGATGATCACCGGGAGGTCCTGGGTCTGGATGGCCTGGACGGCCGTGTAGCCGAGCCCTGGCATAGAGAACACCGTCTCGGTGATCACCGCCCCACCGAGGAGCACCCCGACGTCGATGCCGAACTGGCTTGCCACCGGGGTCAGGGCCGCCCGCAGGCCGTGGCGGTAGGTCACCCGCCGCTCCGCCAGGCCCTTGGCCCGGGCCGTGCGGATGTAGTCCTCGCCGAGGACGTCGAGCAGCGCGCCCCGCGTCAACCGGGTGTAGGGGGCCGCGGATACGAGAGCGAGGGTGATCCAGGGGAGGATCAAGCCTTTGAACCACAACCACGGGCTGGTCCCGATCGGTGTGTAGCCACCCGGGGGGAAGAAGGCGAGGCCGTGCGTGGTGAGGACGTAGTAGAAGACGAGCAGCATGAGCAGGCCGAGCACGAAGGTGGGCATCGAGTAGAAGACCAGGGCTGCCACCGTGAGGACACGGTCGGCGACGGACCGGCTTCGCACCGCCGACACGACCCCCGTGAGGACACCAATCGTCAGCCAGAGGACGGCGGCGCCGAGCGCCAGCGACAAGGTGATGGGAAAGGCCTGGCCGATGATCGAGACGACCGACTCCCCGTGGTAGTAGTCGTAGCCCAGGTTGCCGTGCAAGATGTTGACGAGGAAGATCCAGTACTGGTGCCAGAGCGGCAGGTTGAGGTGCAATCGCTTGGCCTCGGCGGCGATCTCCGACGGCGATGCCTGCTTGCCGGCCAGGACGTGGGCCACCGCCTTCGGCCCGGGGCCCACGTAGAAGATGACGAAGACCACCATCGTCACGAGGAGCAGCACGAGCGCCCCAGTGAGCACCCTTCGGATCAGGAAGCGGACCACTTCTGGCTCCTACTTGAACAACTGCTGGGTGCGAGGGTCGAGGGCATCACGGACGCCGTCGCCGAGGATGTTGAAGGCGACTGTCGTGATCAGCAGGGCGAGGCTCGGGAAGACGAGGAACCACCAAGCCTGCTGGTAGATGTTCTGAGCCTCGGCGATCATCTGGCCCCAGTCGGGCGTCGGCGGGGGCACGCCAACCCCGAGGTAGGAGAGCGATGCCTCCGCCACAATGGTGACCGGGATGAGCAGGGTGATGTAGACGGTGATCGGCGCGACCACGTTCGGCAGGATGTCGATGAACATGATCCGCCACGGCGAGGCACCGAGGGAGCGGGCCGCTTCGATGTACTCCTTCTCCCGTATGGAGAACACCTGGCCACGGACGATGCGGGCGACCGCCGCCCAGCCGAAGACGGCGATCACGATGATCACGATCTTGAGGCTCGGGTGGCTGATCGACACGAGGGAGATGGCAAAGAGCAGGAACGGGATCGACAGCACGATGTCGATGAGCCGGGCGATGAGGGTGTCGACCGCCCCGCCGAAATAACCGGCAGCCAGGCCGAGGATCGTGCCGATGGCCACCTCGAGCAGCGTGGCGACCACCCCGACCAGGAGCGAGATGCGAGCACCGTAGGCGATCCGCACGAGGATGTCGCGCCCTTGGTCGTCGGTGCCGAGCAGGAAACGGGCGTTGGGGGCGTAGGGCAGGCCGTCGGAGTGGAGACCGGTGGTGCGGAACTGCTGGTCGGGCCCGTGGCCCGTGACGAGCGAGAACACCGGGGCAGCGATCGCCACCACCACGATCACGAGGATCACCCCGAGGGCGATCATCGCAGCCCGGTCCCGGTGGAGGCGCTCGTAGGCCAGGCGCCAAGGGCTGCGGCCCTCGATGACCCTGGCGGCCTCAGGTACGAGGTCGTCCTCGGCCGGAACGGCGGGAGCCGTAGGGGACATCACCTCCTGGGGGGGAAGGTTGCTCATCGCTCTCGGTCCTCGTGGCGTAGGAGCTCTTCCATCATCCTCTCGGGAACGACCTGGCTGGCCAGGCTGGGTCGGACAGCGACGGCAGGCAGGTCCTCGACCGCCTTCGGCACCTGCTCCACCATTCCGCCCCGCTCGCTGTCGGGGATGGTCGGCGTGGCGGTGCTCAGGTCGTCCGCCGGGCTCACGGGGAAGTGGCAGGCTGCCAGGTGCCCATTCGCGTCGCCGAGGCGGCCCACCAGGGCGGGCTCGTCGGTGACGCAGCGAGCAGCGGCCTTCGGGCAGCGGGGGTGGAAGCGGCAGCCGGTAGGCGGGTGGATCGGCGACGGAACGTCCCCGACGAGCACGATCCGCTGTCGCTTGGCCGACTCGCTCGGGTCCGGGACCGGGACGGCCGACAGCAGGGCGCTGGTGTAGGGGTGTCGAGGTGCCCCGTAGAGGTCCCGGGTCGCGCCGAGCTCAGCCACCTTGCCGAGGTACATCACCGCCACCCGGTCACTCACGTGACGCACGATCGACAGATCGTGGGCGATGAAGATGTAGGTGAGCTCGAGGTTGCGCTGGAGGTCGGCGAGCAGGTTGATGATCTGGGCCTGGATGGACACGTCCAGGGCGGAGACGGGCTCGTCG
>JAJZJY010000149.1 GCA_021809885.1 Actinomycetes bacterium | reverse complement strand
GATCCGTTTCCATGGTCGTGGTCGGCGCGCCGATGGCTGCCCGGTAGGCCTGTGGCGCGATACGACCACCCCGGCGTATCCCAGAATGCGCGGGCACGACCCGCTGTCTGCTCCTCCCATAAGTGCCTGATTGAGGGGCAGGTAACAAGCCCGAGCGCGAGGGCTCGAAGCAACGGGTCGGCGTAGCCCAGAGCGCCGAGGTGAAGACCTCGAAATTCTTCCGAGCATGCGGGGCTGGCCGTGCCCGAGTCGGCAGACTGGGGCCTCGAAACGGTACAGAACGACGCGCCATAACGACGGCCGTCGCCGGTGAGTGACGAATGCAGGCACGTCTGGCGCTCGCTGTCGTTGGCCGAAGGAAGGGTGGAAGTGCGCATGATCGGGAGGCGTGGCGTACATACCCGGAAGTGACACGCGCTGACGCGTACCGACAGGGCATTCATCCTCGGGGCCCATGCCCACTCAGCGTGACCGCCGCAGTGACCCGGCTCGCCCAGACCCACGGGGACTCCGGGCTCCGCTTCACCCAGCGTCAGGACGTCATCCTCACCGGCGTCGCCGAGCCGAGCGCGCTGAGCACAGAACCCCTCCTTGAGCGTCTGTGCCCGGAGCCGGACCCCTTCGAGCGGGCGATGGTGGCCTGCACCAGCGCGCCGTTCTGCAAGTTTGGGATCCTCGCCATGAAGCCCTACGGCACCCGCCTGGTCGAGGAGCTGCGCCAGCGCATCGCCCCCGAGGGCTGGGGGCGGCTTCACTTGTCGCACCTGCCCAAAGAGACGATCGAGCTCATCCGTGCCTCGCTGGCGGGGAAGTCCCACGTCGTCGCTGGCGAGGGGTTCGACATCGAGCGCTCCCTTCCCCACGGCCATGTCGCACTGCTCTTTGCGATGGCGGAGCGGCTCGGTCTGGCGAAGCTGCTCGGTCCGCCCTGTGCCGAGCGGGATCTCGTGGTCTCCCTCGTCATCGCCCGCTGTGCCAAGCCGGCCTCCAAGCTTGCGACGACGAGGTGGTGGGCCGACACGACCCTTGGCTCGGATCTCGTCCCCCAAGGGGTGGGCACCGACGAGGTGTACGCGGCGATGGACTGGCTCTTGTCCCGCCAGAGAGCGATCGAGGCGTCACTTGCCCGCCGCCATCTGTCGGAGGGCTCCATGGTGCTCCATGACCTGTCGAGCTCGTGGATGGAAGGAACCCACTGCCCCTTGGCGGCGCGTGGCTACTCGAGGGACCACAAGTCGGGAAAGGCCCAGATCGAGTACGGCCTCATGACCGACGCCGAGGGACGGCCGATCTCGATCGAGGTCTTCGCCGGCAACACCGCCGACCCGAGCGCCTTCGTCTCGGCCGTCGAGGCGGTCCGCACCCGGTTCAAGTTGGAAAAGGTCGTCTTGGTCGGCGACCGGGGCATGATCACCTCGGCCCGCATCGATGCACTCCGAAGCCTTGGTGGCATCTCGTGGATCACCTGCCTTCGGGCACCCCAGATCCGAGTGCTCGCCGAGCAGGGCGCCATCCAGCTCAGCCTGTTCGACGAGGCGAACCTGTGCAAGATCACCCACCCGGACTATGCAGGCGAGCGCCTCGTCGCCTGCCGCAACCCGGCCCTTGCCGCCGAGCGTGCGAGAAAGCGCTCCGAGCTGCTCTTGGCCACCGAGGCAGAGCTCCAAAAGATCGCTGCCGCGGTGACTCGCGAGCGCCGCCCTCTGCGCGGCAAAGACGCCATCGCGCTTCGCGTCGGCAAGGTCGTCAACCGCTACAAGATGGCCAAGCACTTCGACATCACGATCGGCGAGGACAGGTTGTCCTTCTCCCGCCGTGAGGAGGAGATCGCCGCCGAGGCCCGCCTCGATGGGATCTATGTCATCCGCACGAACGTCGCCGAAGTGCGCCTCGATGCTCCGGGGGCGGTGAGCGCCTACAAGGGCCTCGCCGTCGTCGAGCGGGACTTTTCCAACATGAAGGCGATCGATCTCGACCTGCGCCCGATCTACCACTTCACCGAGGACCGAGTGCGCGCCCACGTGTTCGTCTGCATGCTCGCCGCCTATCTCCTCTGGCACGTGCGCAAGGCGCTGGCGCCGCTGTGCTTCGCCGACGAGGAGACCCCTCAGCGCGCCGACCCGGTCGCTCCCGCGACCCGCTCGCGCCAGGCGAAGAACAAAGACGCCACCAAGGTCGACGCAGCTGGCGAGGCGCTGCACGACCTGTCCACCCTGCTCAACCACCTCGCCACCTTGACCCGCAACACCGTCTTGTTCGCCGGCGGGGTGCGTATCGACAAGCTGGCGCTGCCGACGGCGCTGCAGCGCCGGGCATTCGAGCTCGTCGGCGCCCCGATCCCAACGAGAATCGGACCCTTGTAGACAGAACGAGCGGCCCGAGCGAGCGAGAACACCCTGGTCAAGACGGGTTCGGTCGTCTCAGAGACGTAAGTTCGGGCTAGCTCCTCGCCGACGAGCGCATTGAGGCCCTTTCTACCGCCCCGGTCGACCCGCTGGCTGGGGCCGAGCCATTCGTCGCCGGCCTCGTCGAACAAGCCATAACCGAGCTGCTTGCGACCGGTGACACGGTTTGCGACCGGTGACGCGGTCATTGCGACTTCGCGTGACAGCGCCGAAGCGTTGCTGAAGCGACCGAAGCATTTGCGCCCCGGGTCGCTTCGAACCCGAGACGATCACGACGACAGCTCTCGCGGCAGCGGAGGAGGAACCGCCGTGCTACGCGCCCACGACGAGCCGTGCCTGCGCGGGGAGCTCTCCTTCTACCTGACCGTGGTGCTGTTCGGCGGCTGGAGCGTGCGCTATGGCAGCGTTCAGCGGGGGAAGGTTGCCAGCGGAGACAGTTCGCCGTAGCGAAGGATAAGGCGGTGGCCGATGGCGGCCATCTCGGTCCGCACCGCTTCGGGGGAGAGCACTTCGACATGGTCCGACAGGCGAACAAGCTCGGCCGAGGCGATGCTTACGTTGGCGAACCGGATCGTCACCGTGGCGCGCCCGTCGGCGGCCGTGCCGGTCTCCACGACCGGCCACCAGGTCCCGACCATCGCGTGCAGCCGAGGAAGCCAGTCCGCCTCGACGGCCACTTCCACCGCGAGCTGCGCTGCGGCTCGGGCCGACATCATCTGTCCCACCTCGGCCCAGGTGGCAGCAAGGTCGAAGCCGGGCGGCCGCTCGACCGGCTTGTCGGTGAGCGTGACAGAGCGGACTCGGGAGAGCCGGTACGTCCGCAACCCTGCAGGGGTGGTCGCGACCAGGTACCACACGCCCCGCTTGCACACCAGCCCGTGGGGATGCACCAGCCGGTCCTCTGCCGGGCGTCCCGGAGGCTCGTAGGAAAGGACCGCCTGGACCCCGGCGAGCACAGACTCCCGCAGGGCTTCCAGGTAAAGCTCCTCGGCTGCGGGCGCCTCGAGAGTGGCCGGAGATGATCGACCCCACGGAGACGGGTCGACGAGCAACGCCGATCCGGCTGCTTCTACCTGGGCTCGAAGTGGCTCGGGCAGCGCGGCGAGCACCTTGCGCCGGGCGGCGGCGAGTCCTTCGGCCAAGCCCGGGCCGAGCGCCCCCGCCGACCCGGGGCCGGTGGCGCTGAACAGTGCCAGCGCCTCTTTGGCGGTGAGCCCGCTCAGATCGATGCGGTGCCCGCCGAGCAGCGTCCAGCCGCCTTTCCGGCCGCGCTCGGAGTACAACGGCACTCCGGCCATGCACAGCGCCTCGAGATCCCGGCGGATCGTGCGCTCCGACATCTCGAGCTGCTCGGCCAGCTCGCCCGCAGTGCAGCGGCCGCGGGCCTGGAGCGTCAAGACGATCGCTATCAGCCGGTCGGCCCGCATCCCGACAGGCTAATTGAAGATATAGGACAGGAGATGGCCTCTTTCGAGGAGCAGGATGACGGTCACCCTCTATACGACAAGGAGCCACGATGACGACCTCTGACCGCAGGGAAACCCTCGTTCTAGCCTACGACCACGCCGCCGAGGTTGCAGCCGGCGTCGATATGAACCAGCTTCACCTCGCCACCGCCTGCCCGGACTACGACGTGGCCGCCCTCATTGACCACCTGGTCGGTGCCGGGCAGCGGGCGGTCGAGCTCGGACGCGGCCAGACGCCGAGCGGCGATGAGTTCCCCCACGCGGAGCTCGCCGACGCGCCCGACCTGCTGCGACAGGCGGCGAAAGACGCCCAGGCAGCCTGGGCCGACGACACCCGGCTCAGCGCGACGACCACCATGCCCTGGGGAGAGACCTATACCGGCTCCACGCTCGTCGACATGTACCTCACCGAGCTCGCCACCCACACCTGGGACCTGGCTGCGGCCACGGGGCAGCTCGGCCATCTCGACAGCGACTTGGCCGCGAGCGCCCTCGACGCCGCCCGGTCCATGCTCAAGCCCGAGTACCGCAACCAGCTCGGCGAGGGATCGCCCTTCGGTGCCGAAGTGGACGCACCGGCCGAGGCCACGCCGTGGGAGCGCCTGGCCGCGTTCATGGGCCGCCAGCCCCGGCCGAGCGTCACTGAGTAAGCACTTCTCGACCGCCTGGCCATTCAGCTCCACGCCGCTATTGCCGCACCTCGTCGCTATTTCCGCACACACGACCTGAGTACGACACCGTTGCCGGCGTCGCGTCGCGGGATCCCCGGGTTCCACCGTGGCTGCCGGCGTCGCATCCGCAAGGGGGATGACACGCTGGAGGACATGACTGGTACCTGGCTTCGCCCGGAGCCTGTTTCGTCAGCGGTCAGGTCCTTCAGGTCAACGGCGGCGCACTGCTCGGACGCTGAGCATGTCTCGCCCGCACCGAGACAGAGGTGACAGCGAAAGCAGCACGGGGTGTCGGACGATGGCTTCGCGGGCGACCGGCCCAGCCTTCCGAGCCGGACCATGTGACAAGCTCTCGGCGTGTCGCACCGCAGCCGCCTTCGAGCCATCATGATCGACGTCCCCGAAGCCGACTTCGCAGCGGCGACCGGGTTCTGGGCGGCAGCAATCGGACGCTCGCCGAGCCGAGCTGCCGAGGACGCTCAGCCGTATCTCAGCCTGCTCCCCTCCGAGGAGGGCATCAGGATCACGCTCCAGCGGATCGAAGGGTCGGCGAGGTTCCATCTCGACATCGAGACCGACGACGTCGAGGCCGAAGTGCAACGACTCCAGGCCGCAGGCGCTGCCGTCGTCGACAGAGTCGAAGACTGGGTGGTGCTCCGCGACCCGGCGGGGTTGCTCCTCTGTGTCATTCCAGTCGACAGCACCGACTTCGACGACCTCGCCACCGCATGGGACTCGCCGAGCGGTGCGGCAACTTCCTCGGTAGCGCAGACGACATCCGGGTAGCCATCGCCCTGCAGGATGCAGTCACGTCCTCATGCCTGTCGGTGGCACGGGAATGTCAGCGATCTGCATCGAGGCGATCGTGACCGCGTCGCCGGACAGCGCGCGGGCGGGGATGAACGCGGCGAGGACGAGGCTGGGGGACGGGCCGCACCGGGGCGATCACCATGGCCTGACCGGCACCAACCGGGACCGACCCGGGCTGCGAGAGGCGCCCGCCTCCCGGGCTGGCGACACCCTCGTGGTCACCAAGCTCGACTGTCTCGGCCGCTCCCTGCCAGCCAGAATTTGCACAAGCGTTCGTTTCCTGACAACTCGCCACGCTGGCAGAAGGGGCCACCGGGGTTGATCCGGCCGGGGCTCGGCCGTGATCGTCAGATCGTCGCACGTGCCTTCACTGTCACTGAGGCGGGTTTCAGGAGTATCCCGGTCATCCCCGCATTACGAGCCTCTGCGCTCCGGCCGACCAGCTGCGGGCAGTCGCCCTCTTGGTGCGAACGCGGCAAGGTGCCTTCCTGGGCGAGCCGCGTGCGCCTATCCACGAAGCCCGACGTCGCAGTCGAGTCAGCTGCACATCTGTGCCGAGCCCGTCTCCGGATTGTCGGACCGCGTCGGACGGACAGCGCCGGGGAACGGGGTGAAGTGCCACCGTCCCCCGGCAGCTGCCTCGTGGGGCGTCTAGGTTCGTCAGTTCTGGTGCAGTTGGGTGACCACACCGGTCACGGCGTCGACACCGACCTTGTACTTGGTGCTGCCGTTGCGCACGAACACCCAGTACCAGCGCCATTTGCCACCGTTGAGGTTTGTCTTGTAGACGATGCCGCCACCGGTTGCCTTCACGGCGTTCGCCTGGGCTGTCGAGGCCGGCACCAGGTTGGTGTCGCGGTAGCTGAGCCCGCTGCCCGAGGCGGCGGTCACGATGCCCGAAGTAGACGTGGCATCGACCCACACGTTGGTCGTGCCGGCCTTCTGGCCGTTGTCTCCGAGCTGCAGCTTGACCTGGTAGTAGTCCTTCTGTCCTTCCGACTTGAGCTGGTTGTGCTTTACCCAGAGGACCTGGCGTCCCTGGCCGGAGACGAAGCTGGTGGCATCGGTAGCCGCCTGGCTGGCCGAGATCTGAGGGGCGTCGGAGCCGGCGGAATCAGTCGAGCCGCCCGCGTTGGAGCCGCCGCCGGAGCCAGAGCCGCCCCCGTCGGAGCCAGAGCCAGAGCCGCCGCCGGAGCCGGAGCTCTGGTTCTCGGCGAGCTTCTGCCACCACACGGCGTCGTTGTAGGGGGGGTTGTCGTTGCGGAAGACGTGGAGGTCGTAGACGCCCGTGTTGGTCTGCATCCGGATGTCGAACACCCGGTGCGACACGCCGCCGCCGTGGGCCTCCGTGTCGGCTTCCACGGCGAGCACGGTGGCGCCTCCGCCGTCGTTGGCATTGGCGTAGTTGATGGCGTTGGTGCACTCGTCGCCGGCGATGGCGCACGTGGTCTTGCCGTGCGTCGGCGCGCTGCTTGCGGCAAAGGCGCTCGGGGCGGCAGCGAGGAGGCCCCCTCCCGCCATGGCGAGGGCGCCGAGCCCGAGCGCCGAGCCGCGCAGTGTCCGTCTACGACGCTGCTCACGGGTTCTGCCGGTCGCCGCTCCTGGTCCGTGGCTTCCTCGCGGCGCTGGGGTCGGGGTCATGGAAGTGTCCGTCATATGGAGGTTCTCCTTCTCCTGGTGGTCTGGTTGGTGTTGGTTGTGGGGTTCGGGTTGGCCATTACTTGTGGGCGTCAAAGGCGCCTCCTTTCAGTTGTCCTTGCCGCTTGTTGGTGCCTTGGTGTGATCCGGTGAGGACGCCTCGGTCGAGGTGCCCGATCGGTCGGGCGAGTGATCGGTCGCACTGGTCCCCGACCCTGTTGTCGCCGGGGTCTCGCGCGTCTCGGGCGCCTCGACCGGTTCGGCGGCCCGAAGCGGCTCCGTGGTGGGTGGCGCGCTCGTTGCCGCAGGGCTCGTTGCCGCAGGGCTCGTCGCCGCAGGGCTCGTCGCCGCAGGGCTCGTCGCCGGCAGCTCGGTGGCCGTCGTGGGCGGCGGGGTCACCTGGTGCTCGGCCGGGTTGGTGAAGAGCACCGCGTCGTTGGACTGCTGGACGTGAACTACGTAGGCGGTGCCGTTGGGGGCCACGACCCGCACGTCGTAGACGGGCACGCCCCGGTCGACGTCGGGTTCGGTCTTCAATAGCTGTGCCGCACCGGGCCCGGGGTGGTGGCTGGCGACGTAGTTGACTGCCGCCTGGTCGGCGCTACCGCCGCCAGGTGCACTGACAGCTGCCAGGCGCGCGGCTGCGGAGAGAGGGGCTTGGCGGCCGGCGGACAAGAAGGCGCCACTGGCCACGCCGCCGGCGCCGAGGGCGCCGACGATGGCAAAGAGGGCAGGAAGGCGCCACCGGCGTGTGGTTGGAACGCTCTCGGTCATGCCCCCACGATGACCGGCGAACCTTAAGCGACCAATGCTCCCGCGATTAGATTCTCCTAATCGGACGGGGAGCGCAGGCGGTAGCCGGCGCCGCGGACGGTGCGAATGAGCGGCGGGAGCCCTGGCTGGTTGAGCTTGCGTCGCAGGTAGCTGACGTAGACCTCGACGACGTTGGTCCCCGGGTCGAAGTCGTAGTCCCAGACCCGCGCGAGGATCTGAGAGCGCGAGAGCAGCTGGTCAGGGTGGCGCATGAACAGCTCGAGCAGCGCCCACTCCTTTGGTGCAAGATCGACGCGATGTCCTCCTCGCCACGCCACCTTGGTCAGCAGGTCGAGGCGCAGGTCATCCACGACCAGCTCGGTGGAGCTGCGCTGCTCGACACTTCGCAGCGCAGCCCGCACTCGGGCGAGCAGCTCGTCGAAGGCGAACGGCTTGGTCACGTAGTCGTCGGCTCCGGTGTCGAGACCGCGGACCTTGTCGGCCGTCTCGCCGCGGGCGGTGAGCACGATGACCGGTACCCCCAGCCGCTGGGACCGCCACGTGCGCAGCACCGACAGCCCATCGGTTCCGGGGAGGGTCAAGTCGAGCAGCACCAAGTCCAGGTCGTCACCGCTCAGCGCAGCCGTGGCAAGGGCCTCGTCCCCGTCTTTGGCCACGGCGGTGGCGTACCCCTCGGCCTTGAGTCCCTTCGCCAGGAAGGAGGCGATGCCCTCGTCGTCTTCGACGATGAGGACC
>JAJZJY010000148.1 GCA_021809885.1 Actinomycetes bacterium | reverse complement strand
CATCGTCGACTTCGACAAGCGCATCTGCATCGGCTGCAAGGCCTGCATGGCGGCCTGCCCGTACGACGCCATCTTCATCAACCCCGAGGACCACTCGGCGGAGAAGTGCAACTTCTGCGCCCACCGCCTCGAGGTCGGCCTCGAGCCGGCGTGCGTGTCCGTGTGCCCCACCGAGGCGATCCTGGTCGGCGACCTCAACGACCCCACCTCGAAGGTGGCCAGGATCGTCCAGCGCGACGCGGTGACGGTGCGCCGCCCGGAGAAGGAAACCCGCCCAGGGCTCTACTACAACGGCGCCCACCAGGCCACCCTCGATCCGCTGGCGGCCCGCCGGCCCGAGGGGGGCCTCTTCGCCTGGGCCACCCAAGGGGACCGGAGGGACAGGCAGCTGGTCACCTCCGGCCACCCCAACAACCACAACTCCTCCGCAGCGACGCTGCTCTCCTACGACGTCCCCCACCACGCACCATGGGGCTGGCGGGTCAGCGCCTACACCTGGACCAAGGGCATAGCGGCGGGTTCCCTCGCAGTGGCGGTCGTGCTCGGCTTCCTCGGGCGGCTCAGCTTCTCCGGGCCGATCGTGCGATTCGTCGCACCCTGCCTCGCCTTGGTGTTCCTCGGCATCACGGGGGTGCTGCTCATCTGGGACCTGAAGCACCCGATGCGCTTCTACCTGATCTTCACCCGCCACCACTGGAGATCCTGGCTGGTGCGGGGATCGTTCATCATCGGCTTCTACGGCGCGGCAACGAGCGCGTTCCTCCTCGTCGGGATACTCGCAGCGACAGGCGCCATCCCGGCCGGCGCGGGAGATACGATCGAGCAGGTAGTAGGCGCCTTCGCCCTTGCAGGGGCGCTGGGCACCGCCTGCTACACCGCCTTCCTCTTCGCCCAGGCCAAGGCGCGGGACCTGTGGCAGAACCCGCTGCTGCCGCCGCACCTCGCCGTCCAGGCCACCCTGGTGGGTGCGACGGTGCTGCTGCCCTTCGCTGCCGGTGGACTGGGTTCAGCGGCCCCAGCGGCGACCGTCGCCCTGGAGGCCGTCGTCGCCACCGCCGCCGGGCTGCACCTGCTGCTGGTGGCGGGCGAGGTCACCCTCACCGACCCGACCGCCCATGCTCATCTCGCCGCCCACGAGATGACCTGGGGCCGCTATGCCCGCTTCTTCTGGCCCGGAGTGGTGGGGGTGGCCGTCGCGGTGGCGGCCCCGTGGATCGGGGTCGTCGCGGTCCCCTTCGCCCTGTTGGGCCTGCTCTCCCACGAGCACTCCCTCGTCCAGGCCGGCCAGTCCGTCCCCCTCGCCTAGCCCTACCCGAGAAGCCAACTGCCGATGCCCCGACACCGTACGCCCCACCAGCCCACCCCCGACCTGGGAGCCCTTGGCGAGAGGGTCTCGGCCGCACGAGCCGCCGTCGAAGCCAGGGGCGAGACCTTCTACCAAGGTGCGTCCAAGACCTTCCTGGCCGGTTTCCCGCCGCCGCAACGCTGGGACGACTGGGTCGAGCTCGACTCACGCGCCTGGCCCGAGCGGGTGGAGCACCACTCGATGCTCGTGCCCACCACGTGCTTCAACTGCGAGTCGGCGTGCGGCCTGCTCGCCTACGTCGACCGTGAGACCCTGCAGGTCCGCAAGTTCGAGGGTAACCCGGCCCACCCGGGATCGCGGGGCCGCAACTGCGCCAAGGGCCCCTCGACGATCAACCAGGTGACCGACCCCGACCGGATCTTGTACCCGTTGCGCCGTGCCGGGGAGCGGGGGGAGGGAAAGTGGGAGCGGGTCAGCTGGGACGAGGCACTCGACGCTCTCGCTGCCCGGCTGCGGGCAGCCATCGTGGAGGGGCGCCACAACGAGATCATGATCCACATCGGCCGGCCGGGGGAGGACGGCTTCACCGAGCGGGTGCTGGCGTCGTGGGGGGTGGACGGCCACAACAGCCACACCAACGTCTGCTCCTCGGGCGGGCGCACGGGGTTCCAGTTCTGGACGGGGATCGACCGGCCGAGCCCGGACCACGCCAACGCCAAGGTCATCTACCTGATCAGCTCCCACCTGGAGACGGGCCACTACTTCAACCCGCACGCCCAACGGATAACCGAGGCGCGCGCCAAGGGTGCCAAGGTGATCGTCCTCGACACCCGCCTGTCCAACACCGCCACCCACGCCGACTACTGGCTGTCACCCCAGCCCGGCTCCGAGGCGGCGATCAACCTCGCCGTCGCCCGCCACATCATCACAACGGGGCGGGTCAACTGGGACTTCGTCCGCGACTGGTGGAACTGGCAGGAGTACATGGAGGCCCGCCACCCCGACGGGCCGCAGGGCTTCGAAGCCTTCCAGGCAGCCCTCGCCGAGGAGTACGACGGCTACAGCTTCGAGCTCGCTGCGGCCGAGTCCGGCATCGACGCGGCCATCCTCGCCGAGATGGCCGAAGTCGTGGCCGGGGCGGGCACCGCCTTCTCCTGCCACTCCTGGCGCTCCGCAGCGGCCTCCAACCTCGGCGGCTGGCAGGTGAGCCGCACCGTCTTCTTCCTCGCCGCCCTCCTCGGGGCGGTGGCCACTCCGGGTGGGACCTTCCCCAACGCCTACAACAAGTACGTCCCCCGGCCCATCCACACCCCTCCCCACCCGAAGGTGTGGCAGGAGCTGTCCTGGCCCCTCGAGTTCCCCCTCGCCCAGAACGAGCTGAGCTTCCTCCTCCCCCACTTCCTGAAAGACGGTCGCGGCCGGCTCGACACCTACTTCACCCGGGTCTACAACCCGGTGTGGACCAACCCCGACGGCCTGTCGTGGATGGAGGTGCTCACCGACACCGACAAGGTCGGCTGCTACGTGGCGCTCACCCCGACGTGGAACGAGTCGGCGTACTTCGCCGACTGGGGGCTGCCGATGGGCCACGCCTCGGAGCGCCACGACACCCACTCCTACGAGCAGTACGACGGCCAGTGGGTCGGCTTCCGCCAGCCGGTGCTGCGCGCAGCGCGCGAGCGGCTGGGCGAGACCGTCACCGACACCCGGGAGGTCAACCCCGGGGAGGTGTGGGAGGAGAACGAGCTGTACATCGAGCTGTCGTGGAGGATCGACCCCGACGGCAGCCTCGGCATCCGCCGGTACTACGAGTCCAAGGACCGCCCGGGCGAGAAGCTGACCGTCGACGAGTACTACGGGTGGATGTTCGAGCACTCCGTGCCGGGCCTGCCCGAGGCCGCTGCAGCCGAGGGGCTGAGCGCGCTGCAGTACATGCGCCGCTACGGGGCATTCGAGATCACCAAGTACCAGGGCGCACTGTACGCGGGCGAGGTCCCCCCTGCCGAGCTCGAGGACATCCACGTCACCCCCACCGGGCGGGTCTACACCGCCGCTCCGAAACCGGAGTCCGACAACATCGGGCCCCTCGGCGCCCCGCCGCCCGACGACGAGGGCCGCCGGCCGGTCGGGGTCCTCGTCGACGGCACCGTCCGGCGGGGCTTCCCGACACCTTCGGGGCGCCTCGAGCTCTACTCCTCCACCATCGCAGCGTGGGGCTGGCCCGAACACGCCCTGCCCGGCTACATCCGCAGCCACGTGCACCCCGACGAGCTGGCCCCGGACCAGATGGTGCTCCTGTCCACCTTCCGCCTCCCGACCCAGATCCACACCCGGTCGGCCAACAGCAAGTGGTTGGACGAGCTGTCCCACACCAACCCCGTGTGGATCCACCCGAGCGACGCCGCCCGCCTCGGCGTGCGGCGCACCGGCGACCTGGTGCGGGTCAGCACCGACATCGGCTACTTCGTCGCCAAGGCATGGATCACCGAGGGGATCCGCCCGGGGGTCGTCGCCTGCAGCCACCACATGGGCCGCTGGAAGCTCACCGGCCACGACCAGGTGAGCCCAGGCGGGATGATGGCCACCGTCGATCTCGGTCACGGCGCCGCCGGATGGTCCATGCACGCCCGCAAGCGGGTCGGCCCCTACAGCTCCGCCGACCCCGACACCCGCCGCATCTGGTGGTCCGACACCGGGGTCCACCAGAACCTGACCATGCCGGTGCACCCGGACCCGATCTCGGGGATGCACTGCTGGCACCAGGCCGTCCGGGTCACCCCCGCCCGGCCCGGCGACAGCCACGGCGACATCGCCGTCGACACCGAGAAGTCCCGGGAGGTCTACCGGCAGTGGATGGCGAGGACCCGCCCGGCCGGCACCTACTCCCCCGACTCGACCCGGCGCCCGGCGTGGCTCATGCGACCCCTCAAGCCGGCTGCCGAGACCTTCTCCCTGCCAGGAGCAACCGGAACACGGCGGTGACAGCCACCCACGCCCTGGTCCCCGCCACCCGTGAGGTGGGCGTCGCTGCGGCTCCCGGCGACGACGCAGGCCGCTGGGAGCTGATCCGGGCCCTCGGGGCGCTCTGCAGCGTCGCGCCCCCCGACGGTTGGGTGATCTCCGACGCCATCGGGCTGCGCCCCTGGAGCCGGGCGGAGCACACCGCCGTGTTCGTGCTCGACCTCCCGCCGCACGCTTCGATCCACCTCGGCCCGGAAGGAAAGCTCGGCGGCGACGGAGCAGACCGCGTTGCCGGGATGTGGCGCGCCCTCGGCCTGGTGCCGCCTGCGGACGCCGACCACCTCGCTGCGCTCCTCGCGCTCTACGCCGAGCTCGGGCAGGCCGGCGACGCATGCCAGGGCAGCGATACCCGGCGGCGCCTCGACCATGCCCGCCACGCCCTCCTCGCCGAGCACCTGATGTCCTGGCTCCCGGGCTACCTCGCGGCTGCCGGCACGCAGCACGCCGCCTCCGGCTGGGCGGCCCTCACCGCCGCTGCCATCCGCCGGGAGGTCGACCGGATGGGGCTACCCGGCGAGCTACCAGCAGCGCTGCGCGAGGCGCCCGCCCCGCTCGGGGCCGGCGACGGCCTCGGCGAGCTGCTCGACGCCCTCCCCGCCCCGGTACGCACCGGCTTCGTGCTGACCCAAGCCGACCTGGTGGGCGCAGGGCGCCAGATCGGCGTCGGTGTCCGCCGGGGGGAGCGCCGTTTCGCGCTGCGGGCGATGCTCGAACAGGACCCTTCCGCCACGCTCGCCTGGCTCGGTGCTCACGCCCGTCGCTGGGTCTCCCTGCACCGCCACGGCACCCTCGCCGGCCCGGCCCAGGACTGGTGGGCCGACCGAGCTGCCTCCACCTCCGCCGTCCTCGACTCCCTGGCCCGCAGCGTCGCCTGACATGACCCCAGGGCCCTCACCCATCTCGCTGAGTGCTGGCCCGGAGAGCCCCGCTGCGGCGCCACCACCTCCTCACCTGCCTGCGCTCCTCTTCGTCGAGCCCGCCCCAGATCCCGTACTGCTGGTTGGTGACGAGGGCCCAGGCACGGCACTCCTGCTCCACCGGGCAGCGCGCGCAGATGGCCTTGGCCCTCGCCGTCGCCTCTTGCGCCGGCCGCCCGCTGCCCACGGGGAAGAACATCTCGGGGTCCGCGCCGTCGCAGGCCGCAGCGAGTCGCCAACGCTCCTCGGTCGCCGGGCTCGGAGGGTATGGCCAGGGCAGATCCCCGTCGGCGGTCGAGAGCTCCTGCACCTACTCCAGTGTCGGCCAACAGCACCCGACGCGCTTACCCTGACCTTCTGATCGATCCACAAGCTGCGGTTGGGAGAGAACCCGTGATCATCGAACAGATCTACCTCGGATGTCTCTCGCAGGCGTCCTACGTCGTGGCCGACGAGGCGTCCGGTCGGGCCGCAGTGGTCGACCCTCGCCGGGACGTCGAGGACTACCTGCGGTTCGCGTCCGAGCACGGTCTGCGGATCGAGTTGGTGGTGCTCACCCACGTCCATGCCGACTTCGTCCCCGGCTACAGCGAGCTGGCGGCCGCCACCGGGGCCGAGGTCGCGATGGGCGAGGCGGCCCCGGTGCAGTTCCCGGTGCGGCGGCTGGCAGACGGTGAGCGCATCACCCTCGGCGACCCGGATGCCGGCGTCGTGGTCGAGGTCTGGTCCACCCCGGGGCACACGCCGGAGTCCATCACCCTGGCAGTCTTCGAGCACGCCAGGAGCCCGGCCCCCAAGGCTCTGCTCACCGGCGACACGCTGTTCGTCGGTGACGTCGGCCGCCCCGACCTCCTCGGGTCGGCGGGGCGCAGCCCCGAAGAGATGGCTGCCGAGCTGTACCGGTCGTTGCGGTCCCGGATCCTGCCCCTCCCCGACGACGTGGTCATCTATCCCGGCCACGGAGCGGGGAGCGCCTGCGGCAAGGCACTCTCGTCGGAGACATTCTCCACCCTCGGCGAGCAGCGGGTCTCCAACTACGCCCTCGCCCCGATGGACGAGGACCGCTTCGTCGAGGTCGTGACCCAAGGCCTGTCGGAGCCCCCGTCCTACTTCAGCCTGGACGTCGCGCTCAACCGGGAGGGCCACCGGCCACTGGAGGCGCTCCCGCGGCTGGCCCGGATCAGCCCCGCCGAGGCGGTCCGCCGGGCCGGCGCCGGCGCGCTCCTGCTCGACGTGCGCGACGACCGGAGCTTCGCCGCCGGCCATCTGATCGGGGCGGTCGACGTCGGGCTCTCCGGCCGCTTCGCCGAGTACGCGGCGGCCGTCCACCGCCCCGGCCAGGAGGTCGTCCTGTTCGGCTCCGACGACGAGGTTGCCGAAGGACGCGTCCGGCTCTCCCGGGTCGGCGTGGACTCGGTCAGTGCAGTCGTCACCGACGTGTCGTGCCTGCGCTCCGATCCCGCCCTGGTCAGGACCAGCAGCCGTCTCGACGCCCGGGCCGCCGCCATCCACCTCGGCGCGGTCGAGGGCCTGCAGGTCCTCGACGTGCGCAACCCCGGAGAGCTCGTGTCCGGCACGCTCCCGGGGTCGTTCAACATCCCGCTGCCCCGCCTGCTCGGCCGCCTCGACGAGCTCGACTCGCGGCGACCGGTGCTCGTCTACTGCGCCGGGGGTTACCGCTCCATCTCAGCGGCGAGCCTGCTCGAGGCGGGTGGCTTCGTGGACGTCTCCGACCTGGTCGGCGGCTTCGCCGACTGGCAGTCGACCGCCGAGGTCACCACGGCCGGATAGGCGATGTAACCCTCCGGGGAGCCGAGCGGTCCTAGGAGGCGAGACGGGACCGTCCCGCCTCCTCCGAGGAGGTCAGCGCCGGATGCCAGCGTTCGTGTTCCCCGGGCAGGGATGGCAGCGGTCGGGGATGGGTCGCATGTGGACCGACCACCCGTCCTGGGAGCTGGTCGGGGACGCTTCGGACGCCGCCGGCCGCGACATCGCCCACCTGCTCCTCCAGGCGACCGACGACGAGCTGACCGAGACCCGCAACGCCCAGCTGGCGACGTTCACCCTGAGCCTCGTTGTCCTCGATGCCGTCGAGCGCCTCGGCATCGAGCCGACCGCCTGCGCCGGCCACAGCCTCGGCGAGTACGCCGCCCTGGTCGCCGCCGGCGTCATCGGCTTCGAGGACGGCGTCCGCCTGGTCTGCGAGCGCGGAGACGCCATGCAGGCTGCCGCCGACGCCGAGACCGGGGTGATGACCCTCGTGAGCGGCGCCGACGCCGAGACGGTGGACATCGCCTGCCGCCTGGCGGACGGCGACGTCTGGCTGGCCAACGACAACAGCCCCACCGAGACGGTGATCGCTGGTGAGCGCGACGCCGTCGACCGGGCCGGCCTGCGCGCCATCGAGCTCGGGGCCCGCAGCGTGCGGTCCGTGCCGGTAGGCGGGGCCTTTCACACCCCCTTCATGGCCGGCGCCCGCAACCGCGTCATCAAAGCCCTGAGAGACGTCACCTTCCACCGCCCCGAGATGCCGGTCGTCGCCAACGTGGACGGGCGGGCGCACACCGTGGCCGAGGGGTGGGAGACCCGCCTCGTGGCCCAGCTGACCAGCCCCGTGCGGTGGCGCCAGAGCGTGCTCCGCCTCGGCGGCCTGCTCGAGGAGCGCTCGGAGCGGGCCCGGCTGTTCGTCGAGCTGGGTCCCGGCTCGTCGCTCGCCCGGCTCGCCGGCCAGACCCTGCCCGGCATCCGGTCGCTCGGCGTCTCCGCCCCCGACGATCTCGACGGCCTCGTCGACGCCATCGCCGGCGACACGCCGCTGCACACCTTCGCCGCCGGCCACCACGGCGAGCACCTGTACGTGTCGGAGCGGGTCGTCATCAGCCCGAGCGCCGGGGTCTTCGAGCCCGTCGGCGACCTCGTTGACGGCGAGCTCGGGACCGACGCCGTCATGGACGTCGGCAGCCTCCTCGGCACCGTCGCCGGCGAGGATGTCCGGTCCCCGTTCACGGGCCGGCTCATGGGCATGCTCGCGGCGCGCGGCGAGCGGGTCCAGGTCGGCCAGCCGGTCGCCTGGCTCCGGGTCCTGTGACAGGCACCGAAGGCCGGGGGGCGGCGATCACCGGTTGGGGCTCGGCGCTGCCGCAGCGGGTCGTGACCAACGCCGACATCATGACGATCTTCGAGACGAGCGACGAGTGGATCGTCGAGCGCAGCGGGATCCACCGGCGCCGGGTCGCGAGCGGTCCGTTCGTCGACGAGCAA
>JAJZJY010000147.1 GCA_021809885.1 Actinomycetes bacterium | reverse complement strand
CCCCTACCGCCGGGTCGCAGACGGCAAGGTGACCGACGAGATCCTCTACCTCGCCGCCGACGAGGAAGAGGAGTACGTCATCGCCCAGGCCAACGCCAAGCTCGGACCCGACGGCACGCTCCTCGAGGGCCGCGTCCTGGTGCGCCGCGCCCCCCAGGGCCCAGGCGTGCGGGTCGGCGCCGGCGGCACCAGCTACGGCAGCTCCACCGAGGTCGACTTCGTGCCACCCGCCGACGTGGACCTCATGGACGTCTCCCCCAAGCAGATCGTCTCGATCTCCACGGCGCTCATCCCCTTCATTGAGCACGACGACGCCAACCGGGCGCTCATGGGCGCCAACATGCAGAAGCAGGCCGTACCGCTGGTACGCCCAGAGGCACCTTTCATCGGAACCGGAGTCGAAGCCCGAGCGGCCCGCGACGCCGGCGACGTGCTGCTCGCCGAGGGCACGGGTGTCGTCGTCGAGGTCGCCGGCGAGCACGTCACCGTCGACTACGAGCCCAACCAGAAGGACTGGAACGGGGTCACCCTCGGGCGCAAGGTGTACAGGCTGGCGAAGTTCCGGCGGTCCAACCAGAACACGTGCCTCAACCAGCGCATCGTCGTGGAGGAAGGCGACAAGGTCGCGAAGGGCGAGGTCCTCGCCGACGGCCCGTCGACCGAGCAGGGCGAGCTCGGCCTCGGCAAGAACCTGCTCGTCGCCTTCATGCCGTGGGAGGGTTACAACTACGAGGACGCCATCATCCTCTCCGAGCGCCTCGTCAAGGACGACGTCCTCACCTCTATCCACATCGAGGAGCACGAGGTCGACGCCCGCGACACCAAGCTCGGAGCCGAGGAGATCACCCGGGACATCCCCAACCTGTCCGAGGACATCCTGAAGGACCTCGACGAGCGGGGCATCATCCGCATCGGCGCCGAGGTCGGGCCCGGCGACGTGCTCGTCGGCAAGGTCACCCCCAAGGGGGAAACCGAGCTGACCCCGGAGGAGCGCCTGCTGCGGGCGATCTTCGGCGAGAAGGCCCGCGAGGTGCGCGACACCTCCCTCAAGGTGCCGCACGGGGAGTCAGGCAAGGTGATCGACGTCCGGGTGTTCGCCCGCGAGGACGCCCACGAGCTGCCGCCCGGCGTCAACCAGCTGGTGCGGGTCTACGTGGCCCAGAAGCGGAAGATCTCCGAGGGCGACAAGCTCGCCGGCCGTCACGGCAACAAGGGCGTGATCTCCAAGATCCTGCCGGTCGAGGACATGCCGTTCCTCGCCGACGGCTCGCCCGTCGACATCATCCTCAACCCTCTCGGCGTCCCCTCGCGGATGAACGCCGGCCAGGTGCTCGAGAGCCATCTCGGCTGGGCGGCCCGCTGGGGCTGGGACGGCAACCCGCTCGCCAAGGTCCCCAAGCGGGGTACCGAGCGCAAGACCCGCCCGGTCGCCGAGCCGTCGGTGCACATCGCCACCCCGGTCTTCGACGGCGCCCACTGGGACGAGGAGGACGAGGCCGGCCGGCACCCGACGATGCAGCGGATCTTCGAGACCCTGCACCCGGAGGCGCCCGCGACCGACTACGGCGACCACGGCCGGCTCATCGGCACCGACGGCAAGGCCGCCCTCTACAACGGGCGGACCGGCCAGGCCTACGACAACCCGATCAGCGTCGGCTACGTGTACATCCTGAAGCTGGCCCACCTGGTGGACGACAAGATCCACGCCCGGTCGACCGGCCCGTACTCGATGATCACCCAGCAGCCGCTCGGTGGGAAGGCCCAGTTCGGTGGGCAGCGCTTCGGCGAGATGGAGGTGTGGGCCCTCGAGGCCTACGGCGCCGCCTACGCCCTGCAGGAGCTGCTCACCATCAAGTCCGACGACGTCCTCGGCCGCGTGAAGGTCTACGAGGCGATCGTCAAGGGTGAGAACATCCCCGAGCCGGGGATCCCGGAGTCCTTCAAGGTGCTGATCAAGGAGATGCAGAGCCTCTGCTTGAACGTGGAGGTTCTCTCCAACACCGGCGAGGAGATCGAGATGCGCGAGCTCGACGAGGACGTGTTCCGCACCGCCGAGGAGCTCGGCATAGACATCAGCCGCCCGGAGCGAGGCTCCGACGAAGAAGACGCACGCCGCGCCAGCGAGAGGGGTTTCTGAGTTGCTGGACGTCAACAGGGTTTGTAGCAGCACAGCGAGCAGCTGCGCAGTCGGGAGTCACGCCAATGCTTGATGTCAACAATTTCGAGCAGCTGCGCATCGGGCTGGCTACCGCCGACTCGATCCGCACGTGGTCCAACGGCGAGGTAAAGAAGCCGGAGACCATCAACTACCGCACCCTTCGTCCCGAGAAGGACGGGCTCTTCTGCGAGAAGATCTTCGGTCCCACCAAGGACTGGGAGTGCTACTGCGGCAAGTACAAGCGGGTCCGCTTCCGCGGCATCGTCTGCGAGCGCTGCGGCGTGGAGGTCACCCGCTCCAAGGTCCGGCGCGAGCGGATGGGCCACATCGAGCTGGCCGCCCCTGTGGTCCACATCTGGTACCTGCGGGGCACCCGCTCATGGCTGGCCTACCTCCTCATGGGCACCGAGGCCCGGGAGGAGCTGAAGGCCAAGCAGCTGGAGAAGGTCATCTACTTCGCCGCCAACCTCGT
Organism: Actinomycetes bacterium; assembly: GCA_021809885.1. GTDB lineage: Bacteria > Actinomycetota > Acidimicrobiia > Acidimicrobiales > Palsa-688 > JAKAQB01. Next base: position 5,907 of record JAJZJY010000147.1, on the reverse strand, counting down.
CACCTTCGTGGACGAGGACAAGCGCCACAACGACCTGCCCAGCCTCGAGGCCGAGCTGGCCGAGGAGCTGGCGGAGATCGAGCGCGGCCGCGACCTCGACCTCGACCGGCGTTTCAAGGCGCTGGAGGACGAGCTGGCCCAGCTCGAATCCGATGGCGCCAAGGACTCCGAGATCAAGGCCCGGCAGCGTCAGGTCGACAAGGAGCTCGCCGCCATCCGCGAGCGGGCCGACAGCGAGCTCGACCTCGTGAAGCGGGCCTTCGACGAGTTCCGCAGCCTCCACGGCCGCAAGATCATCGAGGACGAGCTGCTCTGGCGTGAGCTCAAGGACCGCTACGGCGACTACTTCCGCGGCGGCATGGGGGCCGAGGCCATTGCCCAGCTCATCGGCGAGATCGACTTCGACTCCGAGGAGATCAAGCTCCGGGAGGCGATCGACCCGACCGACGGGCGGCGCCCCCTATCGGTGCAGCGGAAGCAGAAGGCGATCAAGCGCCTGAAGATCGTTTCGGCGTTCAACCGCCGCGACGAGCATGCCAAGCGCGTCAACGACCCTCGGGCGATGATCCTCGACGCCGTCCCGGTCATCCCGCCGGAGTTGCGCCCCATGGTCCAGCTCGACGGCGGCCGCTTCGCCACCTCGGACCTCAACGACCTGTACCGGCGGGTCATCAACCGCAACAACCGCCTCAAGCGGCTCCTCGACCTCGGCGCGCCCGAGATCATCGTCAACAACGAGAAGAGGATGCTCCAGGAGGCCGTCGACGCCCTGTTCGACAACGGCCGGCGCGGGCGCCCCGTGACCGGTCCCGGCAACCGGCCCCTCAAGAGCCTCTCCGACATGCTGAAGGGCAAGCAGGGCCGGTTCCGCCAGAACCTGCTCGGCAAGCGCGTCGACTACTCCGGCCGTTCGGTGATCGTGGTCGGCCCGACCCTGAAGCTGCACCAGTGCGGACTGCCCAAGCAGATGGCGCTCGAGCTGTTCAAGCCGTTCGTCATGAAGCGCCTCGTCGACTTGGAGCTCGCCCAGAACATCAAGTCGGCCAAGCGCATGGTCGAGCGGCGCCGCCCGCAGGTCTGGGACGTGCTGGAGGAGGCCATCAAGGAGCACCCGGTGTTCCTCAACCGGGCTCCCACCCTGCACCGCCTCGGCATCCAGGCCTTCGAGCCGATCCTCGTCGAGGGCAAGGCGATCCAGATCCACCCGCTGGTCTGCACCGCCTTCAACGCCGACTTCGACGGCGACCAGATGGCCGTCCACCTGCCGCTGTCGGCGGAGGCCCAGGCCGAGGCCCGGATCCTCATGCTGTCGGCCCACAACATCCTGAAGCCCGCCGACGGCCGCCCGGTGACCGTGCCGAGCCAGGACATGGTGTTCGGCGCCTACTACCTCACCCTCGTGAAGGACGGTGGCAAGGGCGAGGGGCGGGTGTTCCGCCACCTGTGGGAGGTGGAGCGCGCCTACGAGGCCGGCGACTTGGACCTGCACTCCCGCATCCAGTGGCGGCGCCCTGTCGTCGTCGCCGGCGGCCGGGAGGCGGGCGCCGAGGAGCTGCCGAGCTCCGAGGATGTCGCCGCCGCCGACCCAACCGGCACCGATCCCGTCGCCGACGCCGAGGCCGTCGAGACGATCGAGACCACGCCCGGGCGGATCATCTTCAACACCGCCCTGCCGGAGGACTTCCCCTTCGTCAACGACATCATCGGCAAGCGCAACCGCAGCATCGGCTCCATCGTCGAGGTTCTCGCCGACCGCTACCCACGCGCGGTGGTGGCCGAGAGCCTGGACCGGGTGAAGAACCTCTGCTTCCGGTACGCGTCGCAGTCGGGCCTCACCATCTCGATCAACGACGTGCGCACCCCGCCGTCCAAGGCAGCGATCATCAACCGCTACGAGCAGGAGGCCCAGAAAGCCGAGACCCAGTTCAAGCGGGGCATCATCACCGACGACGAGCGGCGCCAGAAGGAGATCGAGATCTGGACCTCCGCCAACTCCGAGGTGGGACGGGCCATGGAAGAGGCGCTGCGGGCCATCCCCTTCAACCCCCTCGACATGATGGTCGACTCCGGCGCCCGGGGTAACCCACAGCAGGTCCGCCAGATCGCCGGCATGAAGGGCCTGGTCTCCAACCCCCGGGGCGAGATGATCCCCCGGCCGATCATCTCCTCCTTCCGGGAGGGGTTGTCGGTCCTCGAGTACTTCATCTCCACCCACGGCGCCCGCAAGGGCCTCGCCGACACCGCCTTGCGGACCGCCGACTCCGGCTACCTGACCCGCCGGCTCGTCGACGTCGCCCAGGAGCTCATCATCCGTGAGGAGGACTGCGGCACCGGCCGAGGGGTGTGGGTCCGTGACATCCACCGCGACGACGAGCGGGCCCGCACCTACCTGGAGACGAGGCTCGACAGCCGGGTGCTGGCCCGGGAGGTCAACCTGGCGGATGGCACCGTGCTGCCCGCCGGCAAGCGCATCAGCCCCGAGGTGATGGTAGCCCTCCGCGACGACCCGGCGGTCGACGAGGTCCTCTGCCGCTCGGTGCTCACCTGCGAAGCGGAGCACGGCGTGTGCGCCGCCTGCTACGGGCGGTCGCTCGCCACCAACCGGGACATCGAGCTCGGCGAGGCGGTGGGCGTCATCGCCGCCCAGTCGATCGGCGAGCCCGGCACGCAGCTCACCATGCGGACCTTCCATCAGGGCGGCATCGCCGGCGAGGACATCACCCACGGCCTGCCCCGCGTCGTCGAGCTGTTCGAGGCCCGCACCCCCAAGGGAGCGGCGGTGCTGTCCCGGACCTCCGGGGTCGTCCGCATCGCCGACGAGGACAACGGCCGGCGTATCACCGTCGTCGGCGACGACGGCACGGAGGAGATCTACAATGTCAACCTCCGCGCCAAGCTGGCCGACGGCGTCCGCGAAGGCGGCGAGATCAACGCCGGCGACGCCATCGTCGACGGGCCCAAGGACCCCAAGCAGCTGCTCGAGATCAAGGGCATCCGCGAGACCCAGCAGTACCTCGTCAACGAGGTGCAGCAGGTCTACCGGGACCAGGGGGTGTCGATCCACGACAAGCACATCGAGCTCATCGTCCGCCAGATGCTGCGCCGGGTGCTCGTCGCCGAGCAGGGCGAGTCGCCCTTCCTACCCGGCGAGCGTGTCGACGCCCGCATCTACGCCGAGGTCAACCGCCAGCTGGTCCAAGAGGGCCGGCGGCCGGCGGAGGGCCGCAGCGAGCTGATGGGCATTACCAAGGCGTCTCTCGCCACCGACAGCTGGCTGTCGGCGGCCTCCTTCCAGGAGACAACCAGGGTGCTGACCGAGGCGGCCATCGAGGGCAAGAGCGACCGGCTCTTCGGCCTGAAGGAGAACATCATCATCGGCAAGCTGATCCCTGCGGGGACCGGGATGCTGCGCTACCGGGACCTCGTCATCGACGCTCCCGAGGCGGAGCGGATGCCGTACTGGTCGTCGGAGGAGGAACCGGGCGGCGAGGACCTCGCTGCGTGGCTCGCGTCGATCGGCGGGGACGGTGGTGAGGGCTTCGCGGGGGCGCAGGGCGATGGGTACGGCGGCGTGTTCGGCGTGGTGCCGGACCTGCCTGACGCCTTCGGCGACAGCGGGCAGGAGTCCGCCGGGTAACACCTGGCTGCCTGCGCGCCCGCTCCTCGGGTGGTTGGGGAGCCGCCCCTTCGGGGGCGGCTCCTTCGCTCTCTCGGTTGCCGGGCTCCTCCCGGACGAGATTGTCGAGCGGGCCCGTCACATGGTGTGCCTAACCTGGATGGGCAGTGGACGCGCTCGAGATCATCCGGCAGTTGGAGGGCGACGCCGGCTTGCGCGCCCAGATGCGGGCCGTCCTGCTCGGCGACGAGCTCCTGGAGCTGCCGGAGCTCGTGCGGCGGCTGACGGAGGCCCAGCTCAGGACCGAGGAGCGGCTGCGGGAGTTCCAGGAGGCAACCGAGAGGCGGTTCGAGGGCCTCGAGACCGATGTGTCGGTGCTGAAGACCGATGTGTCGGTGCTGAAGACCGATGTGTCGGTGCTGAAGACCGATGTCGGGGATCTGAAGGGCCGCTCGCTCGAAGACCGCCTGCGTGCTGAGCCGCGCCGCTACCTGCCGAGCAGCGTCGCGCGGCGGGCCCGGGCGATGCCTGCTGACGCGTTTGACGAGCTGCTGGAACGCCTTTCGCCGGAGGATGCCGACGAGCTCCGGCGCGCCGATGCCCTGATCGAGGCGCGGCTTGCCGGCGGCGATGACGTGGTCTTTGCCGCCGAGGCCGCTTGGACCGCGCACACCGACGACGTCGAACGCGCCGCGCGTCGAGCGGAGATCCTGCGGGCAGCCGGCTACGACGCCCGGGCCGTCGTCGTCTCGCAGCGGGACCCGGCGCCGGCGGTGCTGGACCGGGCTGCCAGCCTCGGTGTTGTCGTGGTGACGGAGGCGTCGGGGTTGCTCGTCCCGCCGGCTGCTTGACGCCCGCAGACCAGCGGTAGGCCGTCGGCCTCGCCCTCAGGCGGGTCGCCTGGTGTCGGGGCGTTGTCGCTCACTGGAGGTCGGTGCATTCGGGGCCCGGAATCTGCCCTGACCACACCGAGGCGTCGTCAATGCACCGAGATCCCGTCCAATCCAACAGACCGTCCGACAGCAATGGGATGCCGGCCGGGGGATGCCCGGCAGGGGTATGCCCCGGCAGGGGGATGCCCGGCAACATGGATGTCGCGGAACCGCGCGCAGCGAGCCGACTTGCGCGCATCCACGACGGCATTTGGCCGTCTCTGCACGCGGTTCGTCTGTGTGCGCGCAGATGGCGTTACGATACAAGTGGTCCGGTGATCCGAACCCCCCGGTCAGCTGAGCGATGAATGGTGTGGAGGCAGATCGTCCGGGGAACGGCCAGGAGGTTGCCAGCCGGCACGCCTGGCCATGGCGACGGCTTCCAGTTGGCTGTTGACGCCGAGCTTGCCGAGGATGGAGCGGATCTGGCTGCGTACGGTTGTGACGGATACGTACGACGCTGCCGCCACCCGCTCGGCGGCGAAGCCGTCGATGAGCATCCCGAGCACCTCCTGCTCCCTGTGGCTCAGCTGTAGGAACGGTGCCAGTACCACGAGTCGCTCGGCCCGCCGCCTCCATGCCTCGAGGAGGCGGGCGCGGGTCTGGGGCGAGACGAGCGGCACACCGTCGAGGGCCTTGCGGACGGCGGCGATCAACTCCTCGACGCCGGAGGTCTTCGGGACCCACCCGACTGCGCCGGCCTCGAGGCAGCAGCCGATGGCCCATTCGTCCGATGTCGCCGACACGATGATGACCCGGGAGCCAGAGGACGTCAGCGGCCCGACCAGCTCGCCGCCGTCGCCGACGGGCCGAGGTCGAGGTCGAGCAGCGCCACGTCCGGTCCGGCGCCGCACAACTCCTCACGCATCTCGCCGAGGGTGGCGGCAGCGGGAACGAGCACTTCGAAGCCCTCGGCGGCCAAGGTTGCCGACAGCGCAGCCACGAGCAGATCGTGGTCCTCCACGAGGGCGACGATGCTCGTCGGGTCGTCAGAGAGCGGTGTCACCTCCACGCCACCATTTCTCGGCTCGGCAGGCCGGCGTGGGGCTTGCCTTCACGAGTACCATCTCGAAGCCGCTGAGCACGGATTGGCATTCGGATCACCACGACCGCCCCACTGTACGAAGTCGAGCGTTGCCGCTGCGCCTGCCGGCTGGTCAGGCGTTCAGCTCGAGGAGCCCACCCAGGGTGGAGGGGACCGTCTCAGCCGGCTGTCCACTCCTGTCGGACGCCGGCAGCTCGATCAGGAAGCACGCCCCGGATGTCCGACCGTCGACGAGTTGGATGCTGCCGCCGAACGTCGCGAGCAGCCGGGTGGCGACGTGCAGCCCCAGGCCATCGCCGGCGGTGCCCGCAGCC
>JAJZJY010000146.1 GCA_021809885.1 Actinomycetes bacterium | reverse complement strand
GATCACGTCGGGGTCGGTCTCGGCTTGCGCCATCTGGCCGAGGCGCGATGGCGGCACCATGAACTGCGCGGCAAAGGCGAACGACAGGTCCGCTTCCATCTCGCATCCCCTTGGCGGACACGACCGTCATCGCTGCTCCGGCCCGCCCGGCTGCCTCCTCCAGCAGGGTGCTCTTGCCGGTACCGGCCCCTCCCGGCGAACGAGGTGGACATCCCCTCCCTACGCTCCACGGCCCCTTGCTGGCCGAACCGCTCGTCAGCGGGTTCCTCACCATCCCGCCCGACGTGCACGACGTCGGCTGGTACCGGGGCGGTCCAGGCCTGGCGGGTCACCGCGGTCACCGCCATGCTCCAAGCCCACCTGCCCCAAGCCGTCTTCGACGCCTCCGGTCCCCGCCGCCTCGTCCTCGTCACCTGCGGCGGCACCCTCGAACCCGACCACCTCTACAACGACAGCGTCGTCGTCTACGCCACCCCAGTCAAGACTGCCTGATCGTCGGCACTGGACGAGGCAGCACGCAGGGCCCGGTAGAGCGTCTCGCGGCTGACGCCCAGCTCGCGAGCGAGCATCGGCGCGTGGGCACCGTCGCCCCGCGTCCCGTGCGCCGCTGGCTTCGGGTTGGAAAGTTGACTAACTTAGTCATATATTGTCCTCATGACGTGGGCGCTCGAACCGGGTGGCGGAACGCTGGATGTGACAGAGGACCTTCTGGCCGAGGACGGTCGGGGCAGCGACACGGGCGGCGATCCCGAGGCGGGAGGTGTCCATGCGTGAACCGCTCTTCCACCCCGAGCAGGTCCCGGAGGAGGTCCTGGCGGCGATCGTCGGCGTGGACCCGCTGCACTGGGAGGACCTGCACCCCTCCGACCGCGGCAGCGTCGGCAACGCTCGCCTGCGCCTGGTCGGCGTCTACGACGACCGCTTCGAGGGCACCTTCATGCTGCGCACCCGGATCCCGGGCGGGCGGCTCACGGCCGCTCAGGTCGACGTGCTCGCCGGCGTCGTCCGCGACTTCTCGGTGTGCGCCGAAGGGTTCGAGGACGAGCCGGACCACTTCGGCGAGGTGACGACGCGCCAGGACCTCCAGATCCACTGGCTCCGCTTCGAGCACCTCCCCGAGATCTGGCGGCGCTACGGGGAGGTGGGGCTCGGGTCCCTCCAGGCGTGCGGCAACTCGATGCGCAACGTCACGGCCTGCCCCGTCGACGGGATCGACCCACAGGCGGCCTTCGAGGTCGGGCCGATCGTCGACGCCATCGGCGCCATCGGCCGCGAGGAGCCCCGGCTGACCGCCTTCCTTCCCCGCAAGTTCAAGGTCGTGCTCACCGCGTGCCCGACGGACTGCGCCGTCGCCAGGATCCACTGCGTCGCCTTCACCCCGGCTCGCAGAGACGGCACGCTCGGCTTCAACGTCCACGCGGGCGGCGGGCTCTCGGACTACCCGAGGCTCGCGACCGCGCTCGACCTGTTCGTCGAGCCCGACCAGGCGCCTGCCGTGGTGCGCGCCGCGCTCCAGGTGTACGCCGAGCACGGCGACTACGAGAACCCGAGCCTCAACCGGTTCCGCGCCCTCGTCCACCAGCTCGGTCCCGAGCGCGTCGCCACCGAGGTCCGCGATCGGTTGGGCTTCGCCGCCCCGGCAGCCGGCGAGGACCTCACGACCTGGCGCGCCGAGGACCACGTCGGGGTGCACCCAGACCGAGAGGGCACGAGCTACGTGGGGCTCTGCGTCCCCCTGGGGCGGCTCTCGGCCGGCGAGCTCGGCGAGCTCGCGCGCTGTGCCCGCGTCCACGGCGACGGGCGGGTGCGCTTCACCCAGCGCCAGAACGTGATCCTGACCGGGGTCGCCGACGTCGACGCGCTGCTCGCCGAGCCGTTGCTCGAGCGCCTGAAGCCCGAGCCCGACCCCTTCGAGCGGGGCGTGGTGGCATGCACGAGCGCTCCGTTCTGCAAGTTCGCGATCCTCGCGATGAAGCCCTACGGCCAAAGGCTCATCGACCATCTGCGCGCAGAAGTGCCCCCAGAGGGCTGGGACCGCCTGGACGGCCTGCGGATCCATCTGTCGGGCTGCAAGGCGTCCTGCGCTCAGATCCCGACCGCGCACATAGGGCTCCGCGCCACGATGGGCAAGGACGGGGAGGACTACTACGACGGGTTCGACGTCGCGCTGGGAGGAGACGCCGGCGCGGCGCGCCTCGCCCGGTGGGCGAGGGGCGACGTCCCGGCCGATGCCGCCTTCGACGGCGTCGCCTCGCTCCTTGCCGAGGTCGCCCGAGGCCAGCTGGCACTCGACGACATCTCCGAGGCGCTCGCACCCTGGACCGGGGTGGGGACGGCGCAGAAGGGCGGGACGGCACCATGAGCGAAGCTGCGACCAAAGGAGCACCCCCGATGACCCTCGTGGAAGACCACCCGGCCGGCACCGCGACCGGAACGGGCGCCCCGGTGGCGAAGGGGATGGGGGTCTCGTTGGGCGACCCGGCGGCGGACCTGCGCGACGAGATCGCCATCGCCGGCGGCGTGCCCGAGCTGCCCGACAAGATCTGGTTCCACAAGACCGCCGCCGCGGTCATCGACGCCGAGCGCTGTGTGGGCTGCGGGGGCTGCATCGCCGCCTGCCCGTCCCGCTCGATCGGCGTCGCCGAGGACGGCAAGCCGACGCTCGTCAAGATGTGCACCGGCTGCTCGGCATGCTGGGATTACTGCCCGCTCGCCGGGCTCTCGACCGAGGCGCTGCACGCCCACCCGCCCGGTGCCGGCATCGGGAGGGCACCGACGAACGCCGCCAACGAGTCGGCGGCGGCAAACAGCACGGCCGCCCGGATCGAGATCGGCCACATCGACTCGGCTTGGTCTGTCGCGGGACGGGCCAGCGCTGCCGGGGTCCAGGACGGCGGCGCAGTGACCGCGCTGCTCTCCCACCTGCGCGCGACCGGCTTCCTCGACGGCGCGATCGTGACCAGGCGGGTCGACGCCTTCCACGGCGAGCCGTTCCTCGCGACCTCGCCAGACCAGGTGCGCGCCGCGGCCGGCAGCGTCTACCACCAGTCCCACCCCCTCCAAGTGCTCAACGAGCCACTGGGAAAGGGCGTGGAGCGCATTGCCTTCGTCGGCACGCCGTGCCAGATCAGCGTGCTGCGCGCGCTACAGCGGTTCCCCTGGAAGTACCGCCGGTCGTCTGCGGGAGCGGTGGTGCTGGCGATCGGGCTGTTGTGCACGAGGTCGTTCGAGCCCGACAAGCTCGAGGAGGCGGTCGGTGCGGTCGGCGTGGCGACGTCGGAAGTGGCTCGGGTCGATGTGCGGGACGGGGAGCTGGTCGTGCGTTCGGCGAGCACCGAGCTGTTGCGCCGTCCGGTGAAGGAGTTCCACGCGGCGAGCCTGAAGGGCTGCGACGAGTGCGCTGACTTCACGGGGCTCGGTGCCGACCTCACCGTCGGGAACCTTGCGAGCGAGCCGGGTCGCTCCACCGTGCTCGTACGCACCGAGGCCGGGAGGGACGCCTGGGCGGCGGCGACCGGTGCACTCGACGTGCGCCTCCTCGAGGATCTCTCGCCGGTAGTTCAGACCGCGGCGAGAGACCACAAGCGCGCGGTGCGGTTCCTGGCCCGTCCGTTCGACCCCGAGGGTCCCCTGTGGACGAGCTACACCGAGCACCTCGATCGCTACGCGGAGAGCGGGCGGTCGGTGCAGGCTCCGGCGAAGTTCCGCAGCCATCACTTCGAGGTCACCTGCTGATGGAGTGCGTGGGTGCCCGACGCCGATCCGGTTCGTTACGCGGAATCTCTCCGACCGTGTCGTGACCGTCTATCTCGTCGGTGCCGGACCGGGCGGCGTCGACACCCTGACGGTGCGGGGCTTCCGTCTGCTCGAGAGGGCAGAGGTCGTCGTCCACGACCGCCTCGTTGACCAAGACGTGCTGGCGCTCATCCCCTCGGGGGCAGAGCGGATCGACGTCGGCAAGCACAAGGGGGCTGCGGCATCCCAAGCGCTCATCAACGCCCTGCTCATCTCGCTCGCCAAGCGACATGACTGCGTCGTCCGCCTGAAAGGCGGGGACCCGTTCGTCTTCGGCCGGGGCGGCGAAGAGCTGCTCGTGCTGCGTGACGCACGCGTGCCGGTCGAGATCGTTCCCGGCGTGACCAGCGCCATCGCCGCTCCCGCGGTTGCAGGCATCCCCGTCACCCACCGCGGCATCGCCAACGGGGTGCTCATCGTCACCGGACACGCCGGGCTCGACCCGGAGATCAACTTTGCCGACCTGTGCCATCGCGGCGTGACGCTCGTCATTCTCATGGGAGTCGAACAACGGGAGACGATCGCCAGGTGCCTGGTCGGCGGAGGGTTGACCGCCCAAACTCCGCTCGCCGTGATCGAGCGAGCCTGCACACCGGGCCAGCACGTCGTGCGCACCAGCCTCGGGAGACTGGCGTCACTCGACGTGACGCCACCGGCCGTCATCGTTGTCGGCGCGGTCGCCGCAATCGGCCGACCCAGCTCATCTGAGTAAGCAGGGGGCAATCCGGTTTGCCCACCCGTGTCCGTCGCCCCCACCCTGTCCACCGGCCCGGACCGGAGCGCGGCTCGGTAGGAAGGCAGCTGCTCAGGCGGGCGGCCATGGTCCGATGTCGAGGCTCGTCTGCTGGATCACCGAGCCGAGGACAGTGTTGCGCACCAGCCACACGTCGGTGACGGGGCCGACGCCGCCCGGCACCGGTGTGATCGCCTCGGCGCGCGACGCGACGCTTTCGAAGTCGACGTCGCCGACGAGGCGTACCCGGCCGCCGGCGCCGGCGGGTACGGCATTGATGCCCACGTCGACGACGACGACGCCGTCGCTCACCATGTCGCCGGTGATCAGCCCTGGCGCGCCGGCGGCGACGACGAGGACGTCGGCCTGGCGGGTGAACTCGGCGAGTCGCCCGGCGTGGAAGGCGTGCTCGTCGCAGTCGATGACGATGGCACCCCGGTCGAGGGCGAGCCACACCGCGGGCTTGCCGACGTTGTGGCTGCGACCGACGATCACGACCGTCTTGCCCCTGAGGGCGGTCGCCGGCTCGCGCCCGGAAGACCGGAAGTAGTCGTCGAGGATCCAGAAGCAGCTGGCCGGCGTGGACGGCACGAACCGCGGCGTGCCGCGGGCCATGAGCCCGGCGTTGACCGGGTGGACGGCCTCGACATCCTTCAACGGGTCGAGCGTCGGGTAGATCTCCACCTCCGACAGCTGGGGCGGCAGCGGGCGCAGGATGAGGATTCCGGTGATGCGCGGGTCGGCGTTGAGCTTGCCGATGGTGGCGAGGACCTCGGCGCGCTCCACGTCGACGGGGAGGCGTTCGGCCTGGAAGCGGCAGCCGACCGCCTCGGCCAACCGGCGGAGGCGCCGCTCGTAGGCGTGGGCGGCGTAATCGTCGCCGACGACCACGCTCGCGAGGCCGGGGTCCGCTCCGGAGCTCCTCACGGCGTCGAGCTCCCCGTGCAGCCGGGCCCGCAGTTCGCGCGATACCGCCGTGCCGTCGATGATCGTCGCTCCCATGGCCTTCAGCCTCGCACGCCTGCGAGGCCGTCACGGTCGCCGAGGACCCCGGCGCTGCGGGCCGCATCGACGGTGTTGCGCAGCAGGAGGGCGACGGTCATCGGTCCTGCCCCACCGGGGTTGGGGGCGAACGCCCCAGCTACCCCGGCGGCGGAGGGGTCGACGTCTCCGAGCAGCCTCCCGTCGACGAACGACGCCCCGACGTCCACAACGGCAGCTCCGGGCCTGATCCAATCGGCCCTCACGAGGTGCGGGCGCCCGGCGTCGGCAACCACCAGGTCAGCGGTCCGGCAGGCGTTGGCCAGGCCGGGGGCGCCCGGATCGAGGACCGTGACCGCAGCGCAGCCCCGCCCGCCCGCCGCCACCGGCGATGCCAGCATTGTCGCCAGCGGCAGGGCGACCATCGCCCCCCGCCCGACGACGACCGCCCGGCGGCCGGCGAGTTGGACGTGGTGGCGGTCGAGGAGGTCGAGGATCCCGGCGGCCGTGCAGGGGCGGTGCCCGGGGACGCCGAGGACGAGGCGGCCGAGGGAGACGGCGGTCATGCCGTCCACGTCCTTGGCGGGATCGATGCGGGCGGCGGCGGCCGAGTCGTCGAGACCGCCGGGCAGCGGCAACTGCAGCAGGATGCCGTGCACCTCCGGGTCGGCGGAGAGAGCAGCGACCTGCTCCTCGAGGTCCGCTTGGGTCGCCGCCTCAGGCAGGTGGACGCCGCGGACGGTGACGCCGATGTGCTCCGCCGCTCGGTGCTTCAGGCCGACGTAGCGGATGCTCGCCTCGTCGTCGCCGACGAGGACGGTAGCGAAGGTGACCGCCGGCCGGCCGGCGGCGGCCAGCTCGGCCCGGAGGGACTCGAGGATCTCGTCCCGCCGGGCGCGGCCGTCGAGGATGGTCGCCAAGGACCCCGGGACCTCAGAAGAGCCCGACGATGTTGCCGTCGGCGTCGAGGTCGATGGAGAAGGCGGCCGGGTTGGTGCCGAGACCGGGCATGGTGCGCATGTCGCCGGCGATCGGGTAGATGAAGCCGGCGCCCACCGAGGCACGGACCTCGCGGATCGGAAGGGTCCAGCCGGTGGGCGCACCGCGCAGCGCCGGGTCGGACGAGATCGACAGGTGGGTCTTGGCGATGCAGACCGGCAGGTTGCCGTAGCCAGCCTTCTCGTAGCGGTCGAGCTGGCGGCCGGCGGTCGGCGCGTAGCTCACGCCGTCGGCGCCGTACACGCGGCGGGCGACGGTGTCGATCTTGTCGCGCAGCGGCATGTCGTCGGGGTAGAGCATCTGGAACTGCGAGGGCTCCGACGCCGCCTCGACGACCGCCTCCGCCAGATCGGTCGCCCCCTTGCCACCCTGCGAGAAGTGGTGGCAGACGGCGGTGCGCGCCCCCATGGAGGCGGCGACCTCCTCGATCGCCTCCCACTCCGAAGGATGGTCGGTCGGGAAGGCGTTGATCGCCACGACCGGTGAGACGCCGTGGATCTTGATGTTCTCGATCTGCTTGCGCAGGTTGGCACCGCCCTCGTGGACCTCGTCGGGGTTCTCGGCGAGGAGAGCCTCGGGCAGCTCCCTGCCTGCCACGATCCGGTGCTTGCCCGAGTGGGACTTGAGCGCCCGGACGGTGGCCACGACGACGGCGGCGTCGGGGGTCAGCCCCGAGTAGCGGCACTTGATGTTGAAGAACCGCTCGGCGCCCATGTCGGCCCCGAAGCCGGCCTCGGTGATGAGGAAGTCACCTCCGTGGATGCCGATCAGGTCGGCGACGATGGAGCTGTTGCCGTGAGCGATGTTGCCGAACGGCCCGGCGTGCACCAGCACCGGCGTGTTCTCGAAGGTCTGCATGAGGTTGGGCTTCATGGCGTCGCGCATGATGACGGCCATGGCGCCGGCGCCCTTCAGCTGCTCGGCGGTGACCGGCGTGCCGTCCCTCGTGTAACCGACGACGATGCGGCCCAGGCGGGCGCGCAGGTCCGGCAGCGACGTGGCGAGGGCGAAGATGGCCATCACCTCCGACGCCGCCGTGATGTCGAAGCCGGTCTGGCGGGTGACGCCGTCGTCCTTGCCGCCGAGGCCGATGACGATGTTGCGGAGGGACCGGTCGTTGACGTCGAGCACCCGCCGCCAGGTGATGTCGTCGAGGGACAAGCCCAGCTCGTTGCCCTTGTGGAGATGGTTGTCGAGGATCCCCGAGAGCATGTTGTGGGCCTCGGTGACGGCGTGGAAGTCCCCGGTCAGGTGGAGGTTGAGCATCTCCATCGGGACTACCTGGCTGTAGCCGCCGCCGGCGGCTCCGCCCTTGATCCCGAACGCGGGGCCCATCGACGCCTGCCTGACAGCGACGGTCGCCCGCTTGCCGATGTGCTTCATGGCCTGGCCGAGGCCGACGGTGGTGGTCGTCTTGCCCTCACCGAGAGGTGTCGGCGTGATGGCCGAGACGACCACGTACTTGGCCTTGGGCCGGTCGGCGAGCTCCTGGATGGCTTCGAGCTTGATCTTCGCCACGTTCGAGCCGTACGGCTCGATGAGGTGCTCGGCGATCCCCATGGAGGCCGCGACCTCCGGCATGGGCTTCAGCTGGGCTTGGCGGGCGATCTCCAGGTTGGAGGGGAATGCCATTTTCACCAGTCCTTGTCAGTGTCGGTGGCGGCGTAGGCCTCGATGCCTTGGTCGGCTCCAGCGTCGAGGAGGGCGTCGAAGAGGTACTGCCCCGATGAGCGCTCGCAGTGCAGCAGGAAGCTGCGCTGCCCGTCCCGGTCGTCGCGCACGACGTCGGTGACGAGCGAGGCGACCGAGCTGCGCAGCGCCGTGCCGTCGGGTGCGGCCCTGTCGGAGAGGTTGACGGCGCAGAGCTTGGAGAGCACGCCGGTGACGGCGGCGTCGCCGGTGAGCCGCATCAGGGCCCGCCCGTGGGTGAGGTCGACGACCGAGACGAGCCCGCCCGTGCCGGCGAGCCTGTCGCCGAGCTCGGCGACGATGGCGTCGCCCTGGCCCTGCGGTCCGAGCACGAGCCACTCGCCCGGGCCGGCGCCGACGA
>JAJZJY010000145.1 GCA_021809885.1 Actinomycetes bacterium | reverse complement strand
GGATGCACAGCGGGCCGCCGAGGCGACCGCGCCGGCCGTAGCCGCGCCCCAAGCGGCCCCCACGGTGACCCGGGCCGCGCCGGTGACGCACGCGACCACGGGCGCCAGCGGCGCTGCGGGCGGCAAGAAGTCGTCCGACGACGGCGACGGCAAGAAGTCGTCTGACGACGGCGGCGGCGATGACTGAACCGGGGGGCTGGTCGGATCCAGCGTCGGGGCCCGAAGCGGGCCTGCCCGACGAGTTGCTCGCAGCGCGCCAGCGGGTGGCGTCGCAGCAGGCGCAGGCCAACCGCAAGCTGGCCCGGGCCCGGGCCAGACGCCGGGTGCTGCCGGTGACGCTGATCGGCTCGGTGGTCCTGGCCGGCGCCGGGCTTGCCGACAGGTTCGTCAGCTCGACGGTCCACACCTCCTCGACGCCCGCGGCTGCGAGCCCCCCGGGCCCGACGGCGGACCTGGAGACACTCAGCCAGGTGTCGCAGGACCTCGCCGCCGATCAGCAGTCGATAGCCGCGCTGTCCCAGTCGGCGGCACAGGCGTCGCACGTCGCAGCGGTGGCCGTCGCGTCGGCGGCGGCGGTGGCCGCCGCGGCCACCGTGGCACCAGCGACCGGCGCCAATCCAATGACCAGCGCCACGGCCAGCTCGCCGGCGTTCCGTCTCCCGACCGTCGCCGCCTTGCCGGCGGCGTCCACCCCGGTGTACGCCGCGCCTGTCTACCGGGCCCCGGCGGTGGCGGCCCCGGCGGTCCACGCCACGACGGGGGCCAGCGGTGCGGGCTGACGTGGCGGCCCCCGAGCTGGTGGGCACGATCAGGGCGATGGCCACCGACATCACGGTTCGGGTTAACGTTAACCTCGACGGCACCGACGCCGCTGGCGAGCAGGAGGCGCAGGCCGCCATGGAGGCGGCGCTGCGCGTTTTCGCTGACGTCGAGGTGGCCTGCACCCGCTTCGACCCGGAGAGCCCGCTGATGCGCGCCAACGCGTCCGCCGGGCGCTGGCAGCGCGTCGATCCTCTCCTCTTCGCCGCGCTCGGCGAGGCCCACCGGGCCTACGAGACGAGTTCCGGTCGCTTCGACCCTCGGGTGCTGGGCGACTTGGTGGCGCTCGGCTACGACCGGACCCTTCCCTTCGCCGGTGGCGGCGTGGCGACCTCGTTGGCGGCTGAGCCGGCGGGACGACCCGGGCCTTGGCGCCCGCGCTTTCGGAGCGCGTCGGGCAGGGTGCACCTCGGCGGCGCGGGCGTGGACCTGGGCGGGATCGGCAAGGGGCTCGCCGTGCGTTGGGCCAGCGAGGCCCTCCGCCGGTACGCCCTCGACCACCTGGTCGAGGCGGGCGGCGACTGCTACTGCGGCGGTGTGGCGCCCGGCGGCGGCCCTTGGATGGTCGGGGTCGAGGATCCCGTCGGCGGTGGAGAGCCGATAGCGGTGCTGGCGTTGAGCGACCGGGCCGTGACCACGTCGTCGGTACGGCTCCGTCGTTGGCGCGCTGGCGCCACGAGCGTCCACCATCTCATCGATCCCGCCACCGGGCGCCCCGGCGGTGAGGGCCTCCAAGCGGTCACGGTCGTGTCCGACGATCCGGCGACCGCGGAGACGTGGAGCAAGGTGCTGTTCCTGGCCGGGCGGCGGGGGATCGCCTCGGAGGCACGCCGCGCCGGCTTGGCGGCGCTGTGGGTGGCTGACGACGGCTCGTTGGAGACGAGCTCGACGATGGGAAGGCATGTGGCGTGGCGACGGAGCTGAACCCCGGCGTGGTGGCGTGGGTGCGGACCGCCGCGAGCGTCGCGTTGACGGTGGTGACGGTGCTGGTCGCCCCGCTTGTGGCCGGGTACGCGTTCGCCAGCTCGTTCGCGCCGACCTTGCAGAGCAAGTACTTTCCGTGGATCACCGGGCGGGCCCTCGGCATCGCCGGCTACCTGTCGCTGTGGGCGCTGGTCGGCTCGGGGGTCTGGATGCGCCACCGGTGGCGGCTGCGACTCCCGCTCGCCCACGGCGAGACCCGCCTGCGGGTTCACGCCGCCCTGGGGGCCGCCACCGTTGCCCTCGTGATCGGGCACCTCGTGTCACTGGCCGCCGACCCCTACGCCGGGGTCGGGTGGGTCGGTGCGTTCGTTCCCGGCCGTTCGCGCTACCGGACGCTGCCGGTCGCCCTCGGGACCATCGCCTTCGTGTTCATGCTTGTCCTGGCGCTGACGGCACGCTTCGCCGGGCGGCGCGGGTCACGCCACTGGCTCAGCTTCCACCGCTTCTCCGCCGTCACCTTCGCGCTGGTCTGGGTCCACGGCGTGCTGGCGGGTACCGACACCGCCGCCCTGCGCCTGCTCTACGCCGCCACCGGTGCGACGCTCGGCGCGTTGGTGGTCACCCGCTACTGGGCGGCGCCAGGCCCGAAACCCCCCCGCCCGGGCTGGGACCACCTCGATGATCGCTCGCGGCTGCTCGGCGCGCCTGAGGGCGACCGCATCGCCGGAGCAGCCCGATGACGCCGCTCGACGCCCCCCGCCGGCCTGGCATCGACTTGGCTGCACCGTCCGACGAGCCGGCCGGACGGACGCGCTTCGGCGTGGTCGGCGGGCGCGGGACGCGCCTGCTCGCCGGCCCGCCACGGTCGCAGGGCCGCGAGGCGCTCGCCGACCACGACCGGCGGCTGCCTCCCCTCGACCTCGGGTGGTGGTCGCCGACCGAACTACGCGACGAGATACGCGCCAGCGGCCTGCTCGGGCGTGGCGGGGGCCAGTTCCCGGCCGCCACCAAGCTGGACGTGGCGGCGGCCGCCGCCGGCACTCCGATCGTGGTGGTCAACGCCACCGAGGGCGAGCCGGCCAGCCGCAAGGACAAGACGCTGCTCGAGTTGCGCCCCCACCTGGTCCTCGACGGAGCGGACGTGGTGGCGGCGGCGGTCGGGGCCCACGAGGTGGTCGTCTACCTGCACCGCTCCCGGGGCCGCTCGACCGCGGCCGTCGAGGAGGCAATCCAGCAGCGGCGCCTCGGCCGGCCGCCCGGGGTAAGGATGCGGGTGGTCGATGCGCCGGGCGGCTATGTGACCGGCGAGACGAGCGCAGTGGTGTCGTTCCTCGACGGCGCCGGTGCCCTCCCCCGCCGGACGGCGGTGCCCGCCGCGGTCACCGGTGTCGGGCACCGCCCCACGGTCGTCAACAACGTCGAGACCGTCGCCCACCTCGCCCTGGTGGCACGCTACGGCGCCCGGTGGTTCCGGGAGTCGGGTTCGCCCCAGTCGCCGGGCTCGACGCTGGTAACCCTGGCCGGCGCGGTGGGCGTGCCCGGGGCGGTCGCCGAGACCCTCGGGCCGGTGACCATCGGCGAGATCCTCGCGACGGTGGGCGGCCTCGACACCCCGCCGCGCGCCGTCCTGCTCGGCGGTTACGCCGGCACGTGGATCGACGGCGAGGTCGCCTGGCGCACGCCACTCGAGCGCCACGCCCTCCGAGCGGCCGGGGCGTCACTGGGCTGCGGGTTGATCGCAGTGCTCGGCCACGACGCCTGTGGCCTGGCCGAGACCGCCCGGCTGCTGCGTTGGCTGGCCGGGCAGTCCGCAGGCCAGTGCGGTCCCTGCTTCCTCGGCCTGCCGGCGCTCAGCGCCATCCTCGACGAGGTCGTGGCCGGGACCGCCGGCCGCCGCGACCTGCGCCGAATATGTGACATGGCGATGTCGGTGCGGGGACGGGGGGCGTGTGGGCACCCGACCGGGTCGGTCGGGCTCCTCGACAGCGCCATCGAGACGTTCGATCCCGAGCTCCGACGCCACTTGCGCCGCCAGTCCTGTGAGGCTGCTCCCGGCAAGGGGTACTTCCCGCTCCCGGCCGACTACCGGGTGAGGGCATGAGCGCGGCGATGGCCGGGATGCGACTGGTCATCGACGGCTCGCGCTGTGACGGCCATGGCATCTGTCTGCTGGTCTGCCCGGAGCTGGTCTCGCTCGACGAGTGGGGGTACGCGTCGGTCGACGAGCAGCCGATCACCGAGAAGACGATCCTCGCCCGGGCCCGTCGTGCCGTCACTGCCTGCCCGGTGGGAGCATTGGCCATTCTGCCCGCAACCGCGCCCGCTCCGCCCGTGCGCCGGGCCGCCTCGTCGGCGAGACTCGCTGACCAGTGGGCGGCGACCGCACGCGTCAGCTGATCTGCGTCCACGACGTCGTCACCGGAGCCAGCAGGTCGGCACCCGCGCCGATGACAAGGGCGGCGGTGAGGGCGAGAAGCAGGGCGGTGCTGTCACCGTCTGCATCTGCTCGTGTTCCGATCTGCGGGCGCAGTAGCGGGTCAGCAGTTCGAGGGCGGGCGTCACCGAAACGGCCACTCGACAGCCAGACCCGAGCGGCAACGACCGCCATCTCGGCAGCCCTGTCGTCGTCGCCGAGGCGCGCCAACCCGTCTCCGACAATCTTCTCGGCCAGATCGACGTCTTCCGCGCCGTCTGCGAAGCCCACAGCGAGCCGCCAACCAGAGGCCGATGTCCTCTGCGGGGCCCTCGGCGAGCGCGGCGGCCAGCACTCGGCTGCGGTCCTCGGCCGGCGCGGAGCCCTGACCCATGGCGTAGTCGGCGTCGCTGCGGATCGTCGCGTACAGCTCGTCGGACAGCATGTCCGTGACTCGTTACACGAACTCGGCCGGGGTGACCTGGTCGTTCTCGGCAGCGCCGCGCAGCGCCTCCATCGCCGTACAGGCGCCTTGGATTGGATGGCCGCCTCGACTTCTCTGCACCATTCCTGGCGCTCGATGTTTCTGGCCACGCTTGTCACCCTTGTTGGTCACGGCCCGCCGACCCCTTGGGCTCCTCAGTTCCGTCCGTCGTCAAATTTGAGGCAAGTTCTCATGCGACGGGACGCAGGCGAGCGCGGTCGAGATAGTCCGCGACGTGACCCTCGATGACCCGGAAGGCCTGGCGGAGTGGAGGCGGGGCAGGCGGCTGAGTGGCGCTGAGTAGTGGCGGGGGGCACGGGAGACCCGGGCGATTCAGCTGCGATTAGCCACACTGGGACTGGGAGGGTTGCTTGTTGCCGGGATCGGGCGCTTCGTGTCAGCGGAGGATGGCAGTACAAGGCGGAACTCGCTGCCTTTGCCGGGGATGCTGTCGAGTTCGATTCGCCCGCCCAGGGCGAGCGCCGCGCGCTGGGCGATGGCCAGTCCGAGGCCGGTGCCGCCGTGGTCGCGGTCACGGGCGGTGTCGGTCCGGTAGAAGCGTTCGAAGATGCGTGTCTGGTGCTGGGCGGGGATGCCGGGTCCGGTGTCGGTGACGGCCAGGACAACCTCGTCGCCTCGTTTTCGTACGGTGAGGTCGACGTGTCCGGGGCGAGGGGTGTAGCGGATGGCGTTGGTCAACAAGTTGTCAAGAACCGTCTCGATGAGCCGTTGATCGGAGCGAATCTGGATCGCTCGGGCGCGCACGTTCAGCTGTAGCCCTGCGGCGTCGGCTGGGGCGGCGAAGCGGGCCCGGGCCCGTTGGCAGACCGCCTCCAAGTCCACCGGCTCGGTCCACACCTCTCCCAAGGCTTCCGCCGAGCCCAGCCGGCGAATATCGGCCAGCAGCGAGCGGACCCGGTCCAGTTCGACCTCCAGCAGCTCCCCGGCCCGCTCACGGGCGAGCGGGGTGCGAATGGTGCCGTCGAGGACCCCGCCGGTGATCCCAGCCAAGGTGTTGAGCGGGGTGGCGATCTCGTGCGCGAGGTCGGCGAGGAACTCGCGCTGGCGCCGGTCGGTTTCTTCGAGGCGTGCTGCCATGGTGTCGAAAGTGCTCGCTAGGCGCCGGAACTCGGCGGTGCCAATGGGGCCGATGCGCGCCGTGAGGTCCCCGGCGGTGACCCGGTCGGCGATCCCGGTGGCCCGCCGTACCGGGTCTCGCACCGAGCGGAGCAGCACCGCGGTGCCCATTCCCGCGGAGGCCAGCACGAACAGCACGAGCAGCGCGGCGATACCGGTCAGCCGGGTGGAGAGCACCGTAGTGCTGTCCACGTCGCCGATCACGCGAACGACGCCGTTGGTGATGGGGACGCTGACCTGCAGGTGCGGACGCTCGGGGTTCGGCGGCCCGGTGAACAGTCGCCGCCCCCCGACATCGACGATCAGTTGGTCGTCGCCCAAGAGCTGTTGCATGGCCTGCAGGTTCGCCGGGGTCGGTGCCCGTTCGATGACCGGGGCGATGGCCTTCGCCTTGGCGGTGTTCTGCGACAAGTTGCTCGCTCGTTCCTGGGTCTGAGAGACGTGCGAGAACACGAGATAGGCGGCGAAGAGGCCGACGATGGCTGGTGCCACCATGACCAGAGCGACCCGGACCCACAGCGACCCGACAGCCGACGCCAGCCGCGAGCCCATCAGGTCGGCTCCAGCCGGTAGCCGACGCCGCGCAAGGCGGTCACACGAAGCTCGTCGCCGAGCTTGCGGCGCAGGGCGGCGAGATGGACATCTACCGTTTTCTCTCCCAGGAAGGTCTCGCCCCACGCCGCGGCCAGGAGTTGTCCGCGGGTGCGGACCTGGCCGGGGTGGTCGAGCAGCTCGACGAGCAAGTCGAACTCCCGGCGGGTGAGCTCGACCGTCTCGCCGTGCAAGTAGCATCGCCGCTCATCCCGGGACACGCTGATCCCAGCGGCAGACAGCACAGCTTGCTCGCCCTTTTCGTCGTCCCCGCCGAGCAGCCCTTGGCTCCGCCGGAGATGGGCGCGGACCCGGGCGACGAGCTCGGCTGGCGAGAACGGCTTGACCACGTAGTCGTCGGCGCCGAGCTCGAGGCCGGCGACCCGCTGGGTTTCCTCGCCGCGGGCGGTGACGAAGATCACCGGAATATCAGAACTCCCCCGAAGAGAACGCACGAACTCGAAGCCGTCCACCCCAGGCATCATGACGTCCACCAGGGCCAGGTCAACTGGACAGCGGCGGACGCACTCCAACGCCTGGGTGCCGTCGACCGCCTCTTCGACCAGGTACCCCTCTTGGCGCAGGTACTGGCCGACCAAGTACCGCTCGGCCGCCTCGTCATCGACGACCAAGACACGCGCTGGCTGCCCTCGCAACCGGGGACACTCCGCTCCGGAACTCATCCCCGCCCCCAAACCCGGCATACCGTAGTCACCTGGGCGGCCCGAACGACACCATCAAGTCGGCAGCCTCCCTTTTCGCCCGACCAGCACGGCTGAGCCGACCTCATCGTCGGCCCCTGGCGAAGTTGCCACACGTGTCCACGAGGCCCAGTCTTGCACCTGATCGACAGCTGTCGATGCCTACTGACCGGGATCCTGGCCAGCACGACCAGTGAGCCGGGCGCCGCCGGGGAGCCCATCGACGGTCTCGCAGAGGACGGGAAGCTCCTCGATGTCGCTGAGGACCTCTCTTTCGAAGCGCTGGTCCCGGGCATCGAGCCCGATCGCCCACACCAACGGACCGATCGCAATAACCATCGCCACCACCATGAACGGGATGCTCCACCACAACCAAGCCATCGCATCGCGGCCAGGGAAAATCGCTCAGACCCCGACCCTCTCCTCTCAGCAGCAGATCTCCCCAATCCGGGTTATCTCACGGCAAGCCGTGAGCTATGGCTCGAGCAAGATCCCGGTAGCATGGCCGCCCGGCCCTGGCCGACGCTCCGGCGCCGGAGAGGAAGGGGTCGCCAACACGTCGGCGGCGAGCCGCCAGCGACATCTTGTGGCCGGTGGCCTGACCTGCCGGGGAAGGCGTAGCAGCAGCGAATCTGGCGGTGCCCGGCGCCCTCACGGGGATCGGCTGCCGGAGCCGGGAGACGCGAGGTGCCCGAGGACCACTTCGGCGACGACGTCGCCACCACCCGCTACGACCAGGACTCAGGCCCCGAGTTTGACCCCGAGTTGATCGGCGCCATGATCGAGGTCCTGGCGGCTCGCCGGGAGCCGCCCGGCGCTCGAACTGGCTGCCGGCACGGGACGGATCGCCTTGCCGCTCCGGCGCGCGGCGTCCGAATGCCAGGCATCGAGCTTTCGGCGGCGATGGCCGACCAGCTGAGCGCCAAGGACCGCGCACCCGAGTGGTCGAGGTGACCATCGGTGACATGGCGACCACCCGGGTCGACGACAGCTTCGGGCTGGTGTACCTGGTGTACAACACCAACGGCAACCTGACCACCCAGGAGCAGCAGGTGGAGTGCTTCGCCAGCGCCGCGGCCCAGACACGGTGGATCGACGCTGAACCGGGGAAGGCCAGAGAGGGCGGCAAGCGGCCGCGAGGGCGGGACGTGCCGGTACTGCCAGACAGCCAGCTTCGTTCGCTAGGTCGGCGCAGGGGACGGCTGCGGAGGAGTTGGCGACGTAGACGGGAGTTCGCCCAGAAATTACCGTCGTGTCGCTTTTTGGTCACCTCCCGTTCATCTTGTCGGAATAGACAGATATCTATCCGATAGGTTTGAGGAGGAGCCCAGGTGGCCGAAGGCGTTGCATCTGTGACCGAGTTGTATCGACCCCTCGACGAGGCGGCGGTGGGCCGCAAGCACTGGCTCACGGTGCTCACCGCCGGCATGGGCTTCTTCACCGATGCCTACGACCTGTTCATCATCGGCACGGTGACGGTCATCCTGACCCCGATCT
>JAJZJY010000144.1 GCA_021809885.1 Actinomycetes bacterium | reverse complement strand
GACCAGGGCGGTTTCTCGGTGGTCGGAACCGGCGTCGATCCGGTGACCTCGCGCTTTTCAGGCGCGCGCTCTACCAGCTGAGCTATCCGACCGCGGACCTGACGGGATTTGAACCCGCGACCTCCGGCTTGACAGGCCGGCGTGCACTCCAAACTGCACCACAGGTCCTCGCTAGCGCCGCAAGGGCTCTTGCACTCTAGTAGACGGCGGCTCCCCACCGCCCCTACGCCGGCCGGGCCCGCTCGACCGGCTGGGGCTCGGGCGGCCGGCCGACGGCCCCGGGCTCGAAGGGGCTGTCGAGCTCGTCGACGGGGATCGACGGCGCGCCGTCTCCCTTGCCGGTGGGGGGGGCGGTCTGGCCGAGCGAGGCGCGCAACGCCTCGAACACGTTGGCGCTCTGGGAGGCGAGCCCGGCGACGAACGAGCCGAGCCCGGCGCTGCCGCCGAGGACGGTGAGGTTGGCGTTCTGCAGGCTGTCGGCGACGGCCCGCAGCATCTCGGGCAGCTGGGCGATGAGCTGCAGGTCGAGGGCGACCCGGTCGTTGGCGGCGCCGGCCTCGCCGATGCGCCGCAGCCGGTCGGCCTCGGCGTCGGCGAGGATCTTGATGCGCTGGGCGTCTGCCTGGGCGGGCCGGATGACCTCGGCGACCAGCTGCTCCTGGCGCAGCTCGGCGTTGCGTTGGGCGAGGGCGGTCTGGACCTCGAGCACCTCCTGGGCGGCCTTGGCCTGGGCGAGGGGGCCGGCCTGGGCGGCGGTCGACTGGGCCCGGTCGATCTCCCCCTGGTAGCCGGCGCGCGCCACCGCCGTCTGGCGCTCGAACTCCGACTGGTTGCGCTGCGACTGCTGCTCGGCCTCCGCCGATGCCTGGTCCGCCTGCGCCTGGGCGACCCGGGCGGCGCGCTGCACCTCGGCGACGTGGGGGGCGGCGAGCGCCTTGATGTAGCCGGAGCCGAGGTCGTCGATGCTCTCGATCTGGAGGGCGTCGACGACGAGGCCGATCTTGGACATCTCCATCTTCGAGGCGTCGAGCGCCTCCTCGGCGAGCCGCTGGCGCTCCCGGATGATCTCCTCGACGGTCATCGAGCCGATGATCGACCGGAGATGGCCGGCGAAGATCCGGCCGGTGAGCATGCTCATCTTCGACTCGTCGCCGAGGAAGCGCTGCCCGGCGTTGGCGATGCTCTCCGAGTCGGCCCCGACCTTGAAGGCGATGACGGCCTTCACGTTGACCGCGATGCCCTGCTTGGTGACGCACTCCTCGGCCACCTCCGCCTCCTGCATGGACAGCGTGAGGTAGCTGACACGGGAGCGGAAGGGCAGCACGAAGCTGCCGTGGCCGACGACGATCTTGAACGGGAGGCCGTGACCCTTCCCCCCGCTGACGAGCATGGCCTGGTCGGGCCGTGGTACGTGCCATCCGAGCATGTTGACCTGCCTTCCTGGCCTGCCGGCCCGGCCGGCGGAGCCCTCGTCGACCGCCAATCAGTCGCTGAACACGGTCACCTCGACCGCACGCCCCGGCCGCCGGCCGACGACCAGCACCTGGGCACCGACCTCGATCTCACGGTCGGCGTAGGCGATGAACGCCTCAGACCCGCCGCGTAGCGGGACCTGCACCTCGCCGGGGCGGTCAGCGCCCCGGATCGCCATCGTCACGCGCCCGAGCTGGCCGATCAGCTGATCGCCATCCGGGTAGGCCATACGCGCGCACGTTAGCCACTCGGGGGCGCCAGCGGAGTCAAGCTCGGGCAGGCGCTAGCACCGGTTCGGCGGCGGGGGTCTCGGGAGGGAACAGCAGGCACGACGACGGGTTGAGCCGCACACCGACGCGGTCGCCGCGGGCCCAGCGCCGCTGGTCGTGGATGCCGACGAGCGATGCACTCCCAATGCAGACGGCGTGGTCGTAGCCCCGGCCCCGGTAGGCGGCGTCGACGACGACGCCGTCGAGGTGGCGCTCGGCGTGGCCGGCGGCCAGCAGCTGGACACCGGCTGGACGCACCAGCAGGGTGGCGGTGCCTGGCTCGGGGGCGGACATCGCGGTGGCGAGGAGGGTGGAGCCGCCGGCGAGCGGCTCGACGGGGACGAGGTCGACGGGGACGAGGTCGTCGTCGCCGGCGGTGCCGGCGACGCGGACGGGAACCTCGCCGGCGAGCCCGGTGAAGCGGGCTACAAAAGGTGTCGCCGGTCGGAGGTAGATCTCCTCGGGCGGTCCCAGCTGGACGAGGCGGCCGTCGCGAAGCACCCCGACCGTGTCGGCCAGCGCGAACGCCTCGGCCTGGTCGTGGGTGATGTAGACCGACGTGGCGCCCGAGGCGCGGGTGAGCGTGGCGATCTCGAGGCGCATCCGCTCCCGGAGGTCGGCGTCGAGGTTGGACAGCGGCTCGTCGAAGAGCAGCAGCCCGGTCTCGGCCACCAACGCCCGGGCGAGGGCGACGCGTTGCTGCTCGCCTCCGGACAGCTCGTTTGGGTAGCGCTCGGCCAGGTGACCGAGGCCGACACGCTCGAGCATCTGCTGGGCGCGAGCGGCAGCGTCGCCCCGGGCGAGCCGCCGGCGGCCGAGGGCGAACGCCACGTTGCGCGCTGCCGAGAGGTGGGGCCACAGCGCGTAGTCCTGGAAGACCATCGACAGGTCCCGGCGCTCCGGCGGCTCGTGGGAGGCGCCGTCGGCAACCAGTCGCCCCCCGAGCCGTAGCTGCCCGGAGCTGAGTCGTTCGATGCCCGCCAGGCAGCGCAGCAGGGTGGTCTTGCCCGACCCGGAGGGACCGAGGAGCACGCAGAGGGTGCCGGGCAGGACGTGCAGGTCGACCTCGTCGAGGGCGACCTTGGCTCCG
Source organism: Actinomycetes bacterium (assembly GCA_021809885.1). Lineage (GTDB taxonomy): Bacteria > Actinomycetota > Acidimicrobiia > Acidimicrobiales > Palsa-688 > JAKAQB01. Next base: position 5,736 of record JAJZJY010000144.1, on the reverse strand, counting down.
TAGCGCTTGGTGGCCGCCTGCAGGTCGACTTCGATCCCCTCAGCCATCGATGAAACCTCCGATCCGCTGCCACCCGCGCGGGGCGAGCAGGCGGAATGCGGCAAGCCCGGCGGCGATCACCCCGAACATCTCCAGCATGGCCAGCACCGACATGGCCGTTGCCTCGCCGTAGTGCGCGGACGTGCCCACGAAGTTGTTGATGGCGACCGCCACCGGTGTGTTGCCGGGAGGGTACAGCAGGCTCGACACCGGGTACTCGAGCAGCGTCTTGGCGAAAGTCAGCAGCCAAGCCCACAGGAGGAGGCGGGAGAGCACCGGCAGCGCAGAGCGGGCCCAGGCCCGCACGCTTCCGGCGCCGTGCACCCGGGCGGCGTACAGCAGGGACTCCTGCAACTGGGAGACCGGCCCGACCATGAGCCGGGCCTGGGACGGCAGGCTGGTCGCCACGTAGCCCATGGCGAGCAGTGTCGTGGTTCCGTACAGGGCGACGCCGAGCCGGTTGGCGATCGACAGGTTGAAGGCGAAGATGTACCCAGCGCCGAGCACGATGCCGGGCAGGGCGACCGAGCCGATCAGGACCAGGTCGATCAGCTTGCCGACCGCCCCGACGCCGCGGGCGGTCATCATGCGGGCCACGACCAGGCCGAGGGCGGCCACGATCGTGGCCGTGACCACGCCGAGGATCGACGAGTACTCGAGCGGCCCGGCAAGGCCGGCGGTGCCGTCGAAGACGAGGCGGTAGTTGGCCAGCGTGAAAGCGCTCGCCGACAACGAGACCCCGAAGTTGTTGAGCAGCGAGGCGAACACAGCGCCGAGGATCGGCGCACCGAGGGCGAGTAGGAAGAGCAGGCTGGCGCCGCCGACGGCCATCACTTTCCCCCTGGTGGTCAGCCGACGGCGGGACGGCTGGCGGCTGCGGCCCGACAGCACGGAATACGACCGGCCCCGCAGCGCCCGTGCCTGCAGTGCGATGGGGATGGCGGCGGTAGCCACGAGGATCCAGCTGATCGCCGCCGCCGCCCCGAAGTTCGCCGGGAGGTTGTTGACGGCGTTGAAGAGCGAGTAGGTCGCGACCGGGAAGTTGGCGCTGGCCGCCAGCGTGGCGGCCACGCCGAAGTCGGAGATCGTCTCGGCGAAACCGATCGCCAGGGCGGACATGATCGCCGGGGCGAGTATCGGTATCACGACGCGCGCCGTGCGCCACCGGCCGGCGCCGTGCACCCGTGCCGCGTCCTCGAGCTCCGAGCCGAGGTTGGCGAGCGACACCGACACGGCCATGTAGCAGAACGGCACGATTGCCATCGTGTCGACGAACACGACGCCGGCCGGGCCGAAGAAGATGCTGTAGGCCCACGCACTCGGGATGCCGAACTGGTCGAGCACCCCGTGCGGTTGCAGCAGGTACTCCCAGCCCTCGGCAACGAGGAACGACGGCATGAGCAGCAGGCTCCACACGGCCAGCGGCCAGACCCGCTTGCCCGGCATGTCGGTGCGTTGCACTCCCCACGCCAGGGCCAGGGCGATGGCGACGGCGAGCAGCGCGCACGCGACGCTCAGCCACAGGGAGTCGACCAGGGAGTGGGCGAAGAACCCGGTGAACACCTGGCGGAAGCTGCCGAGCGTGAACCAGCTCCTGCCCTGCCCGAGCAGCCGCGGCGAGAACGCCATCACGAGGAAGAACAGGATCGGCACGATCAGCAGCAGGGCGAGGACGGCCCACACGACCGTGCCGAAGGCGAGTTGCGGGACCCGCAGGGCGAAGCGGCGGGACAAGCCGAACCCGCCCGGTGCTGCCTGCGGGATCGCTCCCGCCCCTGCCGCCCCGGCAGGCTCGTCCACCAACGAGGTCACTGGATGATGTGCGAGGTGAACCAGCTGTTGAGGCTGTTCTCCCGGGGGCCCCACACGTAGGGGTTCAGGTTCTGGGTGGGGATGGCCGCCAGGGGCGTGCCCACGGCCGGCAGCGGGCTCTCCCCGTTGACGAGCGGGAAGAACAACGAGTCGCCGTGCGGGTCACCGGACTGCATCACCCGCTGCCCGGCGGGTGAGAGCACGAACTCCACGAAGCGCTTCGCCTCGGCCTGCGCCTGCTTGGAGACGTAGGCCGAGATGCCGAGGCACGAGGGCAGGACGGTCTCGTACTTCAGGTACTCGACCTTGATGTCCTTGTTGGCGAAGCCGGCGCCGATGCCCGCCGAGCTCTGCACCGTCGCCAGCTTGATGGCACCGGTTTCCAGGGCCTGCAGGGTGTTGGTGTTGGTCTGGTAGACGTGCAGGCCGTTGGCCCTGAGCTCCCGGAAGAAGGCCTCACCCTGAGGCACGCCGCCGAGCTGCTGCATGATGCCGGCGACGTAGGGGTAGGTCGGGCCGGAGACGGAGGGGTCGTTCATCCCGACGGCGCCCTTCCACTGCGGCTCGGTCAGCTGTGCCCACGCCGTGGGCGGCTTCTTGACGAGCTTGGTGTTGTAGACGAGGGCAGCCGCCATGGTGACACCTGTCGGGGTGTAGCTCTTGTCAGCCGGGATCAGGGACGTGCCGACGGAGTTGTAGTTGCTCGTCGCCGGCGGCTCCCAGCCCTGGAGGAGCAGGTGGAGCTGGTCCAGCCCGGCGAAGACGGTGGCGCCGTCCACCCAGAAGAGGTCCCAGTGGGGGTTCTTGCCCTCGGCTTCGATCTTGGTGGTGAGCGGCCCGGTGCTGTTGTCGTCGACGGTCGTCGGGATCCCGGTGGCCTTCTGGAAGGCGGCGCCCTCGGCGGCGTCGTAACCCTCGGCGGCGTAGATGACGAGCGGGACGGGCTTGGTCGTGGCCGACCCGGCGCTTCCGCCCGAGGTTGCCGCCGGCGAGGAGCCGCCGCCGTTCCCGCCGCCGCTGGCCGACGACGACTTGGTGGGTCCGCAGCCGGCGGCGACCAGCCCGATGGCAGCGACGAGCGCCAGGGCCGCCGGCAGGGTGCGACGGCCCGGTGGCGGGAGCGGTCCGGGGAGCGGTCCGGGGCACGGTCGGGGGGAGCGGTGGGGCACGGCTGCGACCTCCTGGGGCGGGTCCGACGGCGAGATGGGACGTCGTCAGGACGGAACCACACCCCGGTGAGGAGCCAGCCAACAGGCGATGGCAGCTGTGCCAACGGTGGGTGAACAGTGGGTTCGGGGGCTCAGCCCTCGGTCTCACGGGAGTAGACGTGGCTGGCGTAGTCCTCCAAAGCCTGCTCGCAGCGTGCCAGCGCCTCTTCGGCATGCCCGACCCCGGCGGCGCCGAGGACGTCACGGGAGCGCACCTTGTCGAACCAGCCCTTCAGCTTGGCCAGGTCGACGTCGTTCTCCTCCAGCTCCGCGTAGGTGAAGTGGTCGGCGTCGTACTCCTTCTGGACCTGGCGCACGAAGTCCTCGCAGCGGTCGACGATCTCCTCGTACTCGTCGTCGCGGGCAGCGTTGAACACGCCCACCAGCTCGGGCTCGCCCGCCACCACGTCGCTGGCCAGCAGCAGCCCGCTGCCGCCCATCTCGAGGATCTCGTTGCGGAGGGAGCGCAGGGCCCGTTCGGCCGCCGGGGACGCGGGCAGTGCCGCCGCCGAGGTCTGGACGTACACCGCCCCGAGGCCCTTGAGCTTTCGCCACACGCCTGCCCGCAGCCGGGTCGGCTCCCCCGGGACCCGGTAGACGAGCACCAGCCATCGTGTCGGAGGGGAGGCCACGCCGCTACAGGCCGGTGGGGTCGGAGGGGACGTCCACGGCCAGTTCCCGCAGCGCCTCGAGGGGCACGACGTCGAGAGCCCGTTGGTTGGTCGACGCCAGCACCACGAAGCAGGCCCGCCCGGCGTGGTAGGCCCGCAGCCAGTTGGCAGCGGTCACGCACCACCGGTCCCCGGGCACGAGCCCGGGGAACCCCCAGAGGGGGACCGGGGTGGACAGGTCGTTGCCGATGCTGCGCTGGTGCTCGAGAAAATCGGCGGTGACGACGGCGCAGATCGTGTGCCGGCCGACGTCCTCCGGCCCGGTGGCGCAGCAGCCGTCCCGGTAGAAGCCGGTGAGCGGGTCGGTGCCGCAGGGGTCGAGCGGGCCGCCGAGGACGTTGCGCTCGTTGCTCTCCATCGCCGAAGTCTGCCGCGCCTCGGCTACTCCCGCTCGACTCGCTTGCCGGGCTCGGGCTGCTTCGGGCTGCTCGGGCTGCTGCGGCTGAGCTATTGCGGCTATTGCGGTGGCCCTGCCTTCAGCGTGAGGCCGACGCTTTGGTGCTGCCCTCTCGGGTTCACGAACGCCAGCGACACCCGCTGGCCGGGGTGGAGGCCGAGGAGGTCCTGGGTGAGGTTGGCAGGCGATGTCACCGACGTCCCGTCGAGCCCGATGATGATGTCACCGGCGGACAGGCCCGCTGTGGCCGCCGACGTGCCCGGGAAGACCGAGGCGATGGCCGCCCCGGACGTGGTGGGCGGTGCTGCCGATCCCGTGGCGCCCGAGCTACCCGAGTTGCCGAAGCCCCCGAACCCGCCGAAGCCGCCAAGGCCGTTGCCGGCGTTGCCCTGGTAGAGGACGGTCGGCGTCGTCACCTCCACACCGAGGAACGGCGTGGCGCCGATGTGGACGTTGGCCGACGACCGGCCCGCCTCGATCTGCCTGGCGACGGCGGCGAAATGGTTGACGGGGATGGCGAAGCCCTGCGTGCCCGATGTCGACGGCGTCTGGAACGTGAACATGCCGTTGGAGGAGGCGGCGGTGTCCATGCCGACGACCTGGCCGTTGGCGTTGACGAGCGGGCCGCCGGAGTCGCCGGGCTGGATGTCGGCGTTGGTCTGGATGAGGCCGCTCAGCGTCTCGGTGGTCCCGTTGCCGGCGTCGGAAGCCCTGATCGACTGGCCCACGGCGGTGACCGAGCCGCCGGCCACGCTGGGCGTGCCGCCGACGCCGCCGGCGTTGCCGATGCCGACGATGCCCTGCCCGGTTCGGACGCTGCTCGAGTTGCCGAGCTTGACGGTCGCCAATCCGGATGCGTGCCGCAGCTGGAGCACGGCGATGTCGGCGGTGCGGTTGTAGCCGACGACGGTGGCCCGGTAGGTCCGGCCGTTGCCGAGGTCCGTGACGGAGATGGCCGTGGCGCCCTCGATGACGTGGTTGTTCGTTATGACCTCACCGCTGGAGGTGACCACCATGCCGGTACCGGCCGCCTGCTGGTTCTGGTAAGCGAGCTGGGTGTTGATGTCCACCAGCCCGCGGTCGACCTTGGCGGCGATCGAGCTGACGTTGGCGGGGCTACCGCTCGAGGTGTACACCGAGCCGCCGCCGCCCGAACCCGTCCGGAAGCTGGGCGCCACACCGTTGCCCGAGTTGCCCGAGTTGGGCGACACGCTGCCGCCCGAGTTGCCGACCGCCGGCGACGTCGCCTGCGGGCTCGACGACGAGCCCCCGAGGCCGACGCCGACAGCCACCCCCGCACCACCGATCACGAGGGCGCCGGCAGCGAGGAGGGCGGCGACCGCTCCCTTGTGGCGCTGGCGGGGAGGGGGCCACCCGCCGGCGCCCGGGCCCCCCGACTGGACCGGGTAGCCGTAGCCCTGCGGGCCGTAGCCATGCGGGCCGTAGGACTGCGACCCTGCGTGGTACCCGCTCCATGGGTCGTGGTAGCCGGACGCCTGCGGGCCCGCAGGCGGCCACTGCCCCCCGCCGGCCCATGGGCCGTACTCGGGCGGCGGGGGCCAGGCGCCTGCTCCCGCGCCCTGCGGGGCGCCGGGCACGTGCGCGCCGG
>JAJZJY010000143.1 GCA_021809885.1 Actinomycetes bacterium | reverse complement strand
CCTTCACGGCTTTGAGATCCGAGCCTTTGGCGTGACCCTCGACGCCAACCCAGGCGAGGTGCTCCCGACCCAGGTCGTCACCCCAGACAAGATCGGCACCTACACCGTCCGCTGCGTCGAGCTGTGTGGCCTGTACCACTCGTACATGTGGGCGCCGGTGAAGGTCGTTTCGGAGAGCTCCTACACGGCGTGGCTGCACGCTGCGGCTCACGGATCGGCGCAAGGAGGACCGCAGGCGTGACCACGACCTCTACTCCCAGCGGGCCAACAGAGAGCGCAGCGCCGTCCCGAAGGGCTCGCCTGGTGCCGAGCATCCTGTCGGGCTTTGTGCTCGGTCTCGTCGGTGGGCTGCTTTCTGCCTTGGTCGTGGCGCAGTTCGCCCACGGGCCGAGAGGGATCGACCAGATCGTCGTGGCGGGGTACATCGGGTGGGCGTTGTTCTTCTTCATCGGGATCGGCGCCTTCGGCTACCCGCTCCGATGGGCTTTCGGCCGGACCCAGCCAACCCACGACGACGAGCTCGAGCTGGCAGGCGAGGGCCAAGGCCCGTGGCGCTACTTCCGCTTCTGCACCGACCACAAGGTGGTCGGGATCCAGTACCTGATCACCGTCTTCGTCCTTTTCACGGTGGGGGGTCTCGCCGCCTTCCTGATCCGCCTCGAGCAGTCGACCCCGGGTGCCAAGTTCGTCACGCCAAACGCCTACAACACGATCGTAGGCGTGCACGGCATCCTGATGATCGCGGCCACGATCATCATGATTACTGGCCCGTTCGCGAACTTCGTCCTGCCGATCGCCATCGGGGCCAGGGACATGGCCTTCCCGAGGCTCAACGCGTTGAGCTACTGGCTGTTGTTCGCAGCCGTCCCGGTGTTCCTGTCGGTCTTCGCACTAGGAGGGTTCCCCACCGGTTGGACGGGGTACGCCCCTCTGGCGGACCAGGCCAACCCCGGCATGGACGCCTACGCCTTCACGATCGTCCTCTTCGGGTTCTCGCTCGTCGTGTCCGCCATGAACATCGTCGTCACCGTGATCACCTTGCGGGCGCCGGGAATGCGGTGGAACAGGCTGCCGGTGTTCGTGTGGGGATGGACGTTGTCTGTCCTGTTGGGCCTCGTCGTGTTCCCGTCGTTCATGCTGGCCGAGATCCTGGTCCTTTCCGATCGTGTCTTGGGCACCGCGTTCTACGTCTCGGCCGCCGGTGGAAGCGGGTGGCTGTACGAGCAACTCTTCTGGTTCATGGGCCACCCCGAGGTGTACGTGATCGCCCTCCCGTCCATGGCGGTCGTCGCCGAAGTGGTCTCGGTGTTCAGCCGCAAGCCGATCTTCTCGTACAAGGCGGTCGTCGGGGGGTTCCTGGGCGTCGGCGCTCTGAGCATGATCGTCTGGGCGCACCACCTCTACTGGAGCGGGGCCAACACTCCCCTGGACGGGCCGTTCATGCTCAACACGGAGTTGATCTCGATACCGACTGGGCTGATCTTCCTGGCGATCGTCGGCACCTTCTGGAGGGGCCGGATCTGGAGGAGCGTCCCGCTACTGTTCGCACTGGGGTTCGTGTTCAACTTCATAATCGGCGGGGTCACCGGCCTCTACCTGGCGGATGTCCCGACCGACGGGGTCTTCCACGGCGGTATGTTCGTCACCGCGCACTTCCACTTCACCCTGGTTGGCGGTATGGTCTTCGGGTTCTTCGCCGCTGTCTACTACTGGTTCCCAAAGGTGTTCGGCTGCCGGCTGAACGACAAGCTGGGACGGATCCATTTCTGGCTTTTCGAGATCGGGTTCGTCGGGACGTTCATGGCGCTGTTCTACGCCGGAGAGCACGGCGAGGCGCGCTGGCAGGCAAACATCCCTGTCAAGTTCGCCACCCCCAACCTGGTCGCCAGTCTGTTTGCCTGCCTGTTGCTGGCGGCGGTGGCGATCTTCGCGTACAACGTCATCTCCGCTTGGAGATCGGGGCCGAAGGCGGAGGCCGACGAGTGGGGAGGCAAGTCACTGGAGTGGACGGTGCCGACGCCGGTCCCCCTGGAGAACTTCGAGCGAATACCGGTGGTCACTGGTTCTTCGTACGACTACGGTCACGTCGACGACGCCGGGCTGGCCTCGGGGATCCAGCGGGAAGCGGTCGCAGGGGACGTGACGATCCCGCCCCCGGACCGCTAGGTGGTGTGCAGATGACGCCAACATCAACGGTCCACCTACTGTGGAGGTCACTGGTTAGATGAGCGTCACCCATGCAGAGCACTTCGAGGACAACGCGACAGACGCGGCTACCTTCTTCAAGAGGCGGGCGAAGGTCGGGGTGCTGCTCCTGATCCTCACTGATGGGATGATGGTGATAGCCGCCGTCTTCAGCTTCCTCTATCTTCGTGCGCTCAACACGAGTGGCGCCTTCAAGCCGGCCACGGAGCACGCGCCCCCCATGGCGGGGGGGCTCATAGTCGCGCTGGCGGTGGTGGTCGGAGCGGTCGTGTTCCGTTCCCAGGTCGTGGCCAGCGCGCGCTCGGGGAACGACCCGGGTGTGCGCAGCGGCCTTGTGCTGGCTCTTCTACTGGCGTTTGCCGCCTTGGTGGTGCAGGTGTGGGCGGTGGCGACTGGTTCTTCGTTCCCGGCCCCTGTCCATGGCTATGCCAGCGTGGTGATGTTGCTGGGTGCGATCGGCCTCTTCCACATGTTCGTGACCCTGGTGGTCACTTTGTTGTTGGCCGGTAGGGCAATTCGAGGGCTGCTCGGCGGCCGCACCTATCCGCTCGAGGTCGCCGGCTACTGGTGGTACTACGTCGCCGGCGTGGCTGTGGTGACCTGGCTGCTGCTGACCTTCGTCTGATGAGAGCACCCGGCCACGATCGGCGAACGTCCGGTGACATTGGGGCAGAACAGCAGGGAGCCTGATGGGCCGGGTCCCGCCGTTGTGGGGCGTCTGGCTGGAGCCACGGGCCTGGCAGGAGGCATTCGAGCCTGCCGTCGCGGCCCTGGTGGTGGTGGCTGCCGTTGCCTACGCGGTGGGAGTCATTCGCCAGCGCCGCTTCATGACGGGCACTGCCGGGCATCACCCGGGCGGAGCCGACCCTCGCCGCGAAGCGGATGTGCCCGTCGTGGCCACGCCGGCTCGCCAGCTCCTCTTCTACGGTGGCCTGGCGATCGTCGCATTCGCGCTCATGTCGCCGCTCGACGTGCTTGCCCAGTGGCTCTTCAGCGCTCACATGATCCAGCACCTTCTGCTGCTGGTTGGCGCGCCGCCTTTGCTGGTGGCCTCCGCTCCGCTCGATCCACTGCGGCGCGCGCTGCCCGAGCGCCTCTGCACTCTGCTTGTGACCGGTGCGGCGCCGCTCGCCAAGTTCGCGCTGCCGCGATCGATCGCCAGGCTGGTGATGTCGCCTTGGGGCGCGACGATCGTGTTCGCGGGGACGACGTGGTTCTGGCACGCCCCGGGCCCCTACGACCTCACGTTGTCCAACCTCTACGTGCACGCGCTCGAGCACGCCATGTTCCTGGCGGCGGGGCTCCTGTGGTGGTCGAGGATCATAAGCTGCCCGCCGCTGCATGCCCCGTTGTCAACCGCCACGGCCGCGATGCCCGCCACCATGGTCTTCTTGTCCGCGGCGGTCGCGCAGAACGTGATCCTGGCCATGGTGATCGGCTTTGCCGCCCACCCGCTCTACGGGCCCTATGTCGCTCTGGTCGACCGGCCAGGTGGACTGTCCGCCTTGGCGGACCAGGAGCTCGGGGCCTCGTTCATGTGGACCATCGGGGATCTGCCTTTCAGCATCGCTCTTGCCCGGTTGGTGTACCTTTGGATGAGCAGTCTCGAAGAGGAGGAGGGGGTCCTTGCCGGGCATGCAGCGAACGACGTCCAACCTTGACGCCACCGGCGGCAATGCAGCGACGCGCTCTCCCCGGGCCCTGCGGCGGTTGTCGGTCGCCACGGTGGTCGTCACCTACGCTCTGGTCGTCCTCGGGGACACAGTGCGCGTCACGGAGTCGGGGATGGGTTGCCGTAGCTGGCCGCTGTGCAACGGCAATCTCGGGCTCGTCGGCAACTACCACGCCATGCTCGAGCAGTCGCATCGCTACCTGGCGACCGCGGTCACGGCTCTGGTGGTGATCACCTACCTCGTGGCTCGGCGCGAGGCCCGTCACGATCGCAGCGTGCGAGCTGCCGCACTCGCCTCCATTGTCATGATCGTCATCCAGGTTCCGCTCGGTGCGATCACCGTTCTCGCCCACAACGCCGGATGGACTGTGGCGGTGCACCTCGCCGGCGCTTGGCTTCTCGTAGCGGCTACAACCATCACGATGGTGGCCGTCGTGAGGGGTACGCGTTCCGGCTCGCCAGCGCTGGACAGTGAGATGGCCCGGGCGCTGACCACCCCACTGGGTGTATCGCTGGTGGCCATGTTCATGCTGGGGGTGGCCGGCATGGTCGTGCTCCATGACAAGGCCAGCCTCTCGTGCCCATCGTGGCCCTTCTGTTCCGGCTCGGTTCGGTCGACCGGCATGGTGCTGCAGTACATCCATCGTTTCATGGCGCTCGTGGCCGGAGTGGCACTGGTATGGCTGACGGTGCGCACGTGGCGGCTGGAACGTGCCACCGCTCTCGAGCGGAACCTTGCTGGGGTGACCTTGGGCCTGCTCCTGATCACAGCGGGGTTCGGGGCCATCGTCGCCACCACCGGCGCACCTGAGTATGCCCAGGACCTGCACCTCGCCCTTGCCAGCGGCCTCTGGCTGAGCCTGGTGGCCCTCGCGGGCTACATCACGCTGCCAGGGGCAGGAGCTGTTGTGGACGGCTGACCGAGAGGCCAAGGGCTCGGTGACGAGCGTGAAGCGGTCATCGGCCCAGGAGGGCCGCCTGCCTCGGCTTGGGTGCTCAGCGCCTTGGAGCAGCGGCCTCGGCTTGGCTGACCGCAGCCTCGAGGCCGCTGATCGGCGGCCATCCGGTGTAGTTCTGGTTGGTGAGCAGGATGTGCCCGGCCGCCGAGGTGAGGACGGTGCACGGCAGGTTCTGGACGCCGTAGCCGGCAGCCAGGCGACCCGTCGTATCGACCGTCACCGGGTAGTCCAGATGTGTCGTCAGGTGGAGTAGGAGGCCGGCCAGTGCGCCCCGTGAGGGCTCGGTGACGCCCTCGTCGACGGCGACCAGGGTCGGCCAGCCGTGTTGGCGTGCCATGGTCGTGTAGCTGTTCAGGGCGCTGAGCTGAGCAGTCAACTTCGACGTTTCCTGCAGCCAGGTGGCGAAGAACACGAAGAGGTGCGGGTGTCCGGGCCCGATCTGCACCGTTGTCGGGCTGGTCTTACCGCCCACCGCCGGCAGGGACAGTCTGATGCGAGGTCCCGTCCCCGGGATGGACTGCAATGAAACCGGTCTTGCTGTCCGTGGGTGGCCTGGGAGCAGCCTGGCGACCGAGTCGGCCAACAGCTGCGCCTCCTGGGTGACGCTGGCGTAGTCCATTTGCGTCAAGAAGGCCATCCGCTCGTCGCCTCTGGGGCCGATGACGTACACGGCGGGCTCGTGGTCGATGTTGCCGTGCACAGCTGCCACGTAGACGTTGTAGTGGTGCCACACGGCGGAAAGGCGGGCTTGCGTGCCGGTGAGGAAGTCCCACCGGTTGGTCATGCCGTGGGCGGCGGAGTACGCGCTCATGTCGGCCACGCTGGTCGCAATCGGGTTGGCGTCTATCCCGATCAGTTGGACGCCCAAGGCGTGCGTGCCGAGCATCCCCATGGCCTGGAGCATGCTGGTGGTGGTGAGCGGGCAGATCGAGGTGCACTCGGAGTCGACGAAGGCGAGGACCACCACCTTCCCCCGGAACTGGCTGAGCGACACAGGCTTGCCGAACTGGTTGGAAAGGGTGAAGTTCGGGGCCGGTTGCCCTTGGAGGGGTGTCCCCGGGTCGATGTTCAGGTTGATCGCTCCGGCCGACGAGCTGTTCGACGTGGTGGTGGCGGAAGTGGAGAGCACGCCCCGGAGCAGCCCTGCGAGCACGACCGCTACGATTGCGAGAGCACCGAGGACGGCGAACGCCCACGCGGGAGGCCGGCCCCGTGAGCGACCTGAGCCCCTATCGGCAGGAGCAGAGCCAGCTCCTTCCATCTCGCGAGCAACGCTACTCGACGATCGGCGAGGTGTGGCTCCTGCTGGAGGCGTGGAGGTCGGCCCGCTGATGCGGCGGCCGGTGGCGGGCATCGGAGGCTGAGGGCTGGAGCTAGCGAGCCACCTGCACCCTTCCGAAGTAGGCGGGCTGGTTGGCGGGCGCGAGGTTCTTTTCGGTGGTCGAGAAGAGGGTCGCGCTCCCGGGGCGCTCAGCGACGAACACGGCTATGGCGTCGCCGGCCGAGGTCCTGGCGGTGCGTTCCAGGCACAGGGCAGTGGACTTGGCCGTCTCTCGCGGGAACCGCATGAGGTCGCCGTCGTAGGAGGGGACCATCACCTCCACCAACCTGTGCAACTGGACGTGGACCGATGGCCACGCCGTGTCGCTCAGTCGAAGCACCTCCTGGTAGGTCCTGCTGGATGGAGTCGAGCATCTGCAGTGCTCGGACTGCTCGCACCGCACGCGGCGAGCGTCACTGCCGTGACGAGGGCCATCCCATACCGAGCGATCCCTGGGACTGGGCTGCGCAACTTCATGATCTCCGGTCCATTCAATCATCACCTGTACCGGTTGCCGAAGGTGGGAGGCTCGGATCGCTCAGAATTGGACTGCGGTCAGCTCGGGGTACCAGGCCCGCGCACGGTCAACCGCCGCCCGCCAGCGGTCGCGATCCGCCCTGCTGGTCCCGGGCTCGACCACCTCTTGCGGGGACCAGCTGCGCGCCACGTCGTCCTCGCCGGCCCAGATGCCGACGGTCAGGCCGGCGAGGTAGCCGGCGCCGAGCGCGGTTGCCTCCCGCTCCCGGGACACTTCTACCGGGCGCTCGCAGGCGTCAGCCAGGGCTTGGACGAACACGCGGTTGGCGCTCATCCCGCCGTCGATCCGGAGCGTCGCCGGCGAGATGCCGGCGTCGGCCTCGGCCGCCTCGAGCAGGTCAGCGCCCGAGTGGGCGATGCCCTCCAGCACGGCCCGCACCAGCTGGGGGCGGCCCACCCCGCGGCTGATCCCGAGGAAGGCACCCCGTGCCCCGAAGTCCCATGCCGGCGTCCCCAGCCCGAGCAGGGCGGGCACCACCAATGCGCCCCCGGCGTCGGCACAGGCGGCTGCCGCGGCCTCCGACTCGGCGGCGGACGCCAGGAGGCCGAGGTCCTCGACGAGCCAGTCGACCGCGGACCCGGCAGCGAGCATGATCGCCTCGATGCCCCAGGTCACCACCTCGTCGCGCGACCAGGCAACGATCGGGAAGCAGCCGTGCGGCCCTCTCGTCGCGAAGCCAGGGCGCTCGGCCACGCAGGCGTCGAGCATGGCCCCGGTGCCGAACGTGGCCTTTGCCGGCCCGGGCCGGGTGCATCCCTGACCGATGAGGGACGCCTGCTGGTCGCCGGCCATCCCGCAGATGGGCGGGGAGCCGGCCAGGGCCGAAGCGGCCCCGAGGTCGCCGCAGGAGTCCACGACGCGAGGCAGCATGTCCACCGGGATAGCCAGGCGGTCGAGGAGCGGGCCGCGCCATCCGGTGGCCTGGTCGCCGAGCAGCCCGGTCACAGCGGCGTTGCTGCGGTCGGTCACGTGCAGCCCGCCCCGGGAGAGGTGCCACGCCACCCAACTGTCCACGGTGCCGAGCCGCGTGTGCTCGCTGCGGTGAGGGTCGTGGTCGTCGAGGAGCCTTGCGTACTTGGTGGCGGACTCGTTGGGGGAGAGCCGGAGTCCCTCGCCCTGCAGCTCCAGGCACATGCCGGCCGTCCGGAGGTCCTGCCATCCGAGTCCCGGACCGAGCGCACGGCCGCTGCGGGCGTCCCACGCGATGGCCGAGGCCCGCTGGTTGGCGATGCCGACCGCCTGCACGGGACCTCCGGCGGCGAGCGACTCAGCGGCTACCTCGAGGGCGGCAGCGGCCAGGCCGTCCGCGTCGAGCTCCACGAGGCCGGGGAAGGGAACCAGAGGCGGGGTGGGGCGCCGGCGGGTGTGCTCGACCGTGCCGTCGGGCCTCACGATGGCGGCGCGGACGCTGCTGGTACCGACGTCTATGACGAGGACGCTGATGGAGACCTCCCGGCCGTGGTGCGCTGGCGGATCCTAGGCCCGGGGCCAGGGCGCCACGCCCAACGGCGACGGCAGTCCGAGCTTCCCCGGGTTGAGGATCCCTGCGGGGTCGAGGGCGGCCTTCACGGCCGCGAGCACCGGCAGGCCACCGTCGAGGGAGGCGGCCATGAACCGGCCGCGGTTGATCCCGATCCCGTGGTGGTGGGAAAGGGCCCCGCCCCGCGCGGTCGTCGCGTCCATCACCGCGTCCCATGCTGCCCGGTAGTACGCCTCGGCGGCAGCGATCGCTTCCGGCCCGCCGGACGGACCCGCCGCCGCAGCCTGGGGGCGGCCTGCGAAAGTGAAGTACAGGCATGCGCCGTCCGGGTAGGCGTGGGACTGGTGGGCGGAGACGGCGAGAGTTCCGTCTAGGGCGCCGACGGCGGCGGCGGCGGCGTC
>JAJZJY010000142.1 GCA_021809885.1 Actinomycetes bacterium | reverse complement strand
ACCGGTGGACCGACGAGCGGGCGGAGGTAGCCCTCGGCGAGGCACCCGAGGAGATCATCCGGAGATCCGCCGGACAACGGTAGGGCCGGCGGGGGCGCAGAGCCGGCGGGGGCGCAGAGCCGGCGGCGGCGCAGGGCCGGCGGCGGCGCCGGGCTTCTACGTCGTGTCGGTTCCGCCCCGGTCCAGCAGGTCGCGAGTCACCTGCCCGGCACGGTGCGCCCCGCCGGTGAGACCTGATCACCTCACGGTCACCCGGCCGCTAGCTCATGGGCCAGCGCTTCCCGGATCTCAGCCACGACTCGGTGCCCGTCGTGGACGATGTCGGTCCAGGTGTAGACCAGTACGACACGCCCCTCCAGGCGAAGTCGGTTGCGCCGGCGCTCGTCGGCGGTCTTCTGCTCGGGGGATGCGTGGAAGGCGTACCCGTCGAGCTCGACGAACACAGTGCGGCCCACCTGCGCATCGATCCGGTAGCACCCTGCCGGTCCCGCCGTCACCTGGGTCACGACGGGTCCGAGACGTGCCCATGCGCAGAGGCGCAAGAAGCGGCTCTCGAGAACGCTCTCCGGCGGCTTGCCGCCGAATCCGCGCCGGTCGAGCGTCTCACGTAGGGCCGCTGGCCCCCGCCGGCCCGGGCGCGCCGAGCGGTCGATCTCGGCGAACAGACCCTCGACTGAGACGAGCCTGGACACGATCGCTCGATCGACGGGCCCGTCGAGGTCCGCGGGATCGAGGTCGACGGCCAG
The DNA here is from genome assembly GCA_021809885.1 of Actinomycetes bacterium. GTDB lineage: Bacteria > Actinomycetota > Acidimicrobiia > Acidimicrobiales > Palsa-688 > JAKAQB01. The sequence continues at coordinate 7,900 of JAJZJY010000142.1, read as the reverse complement.
GTCGACGATGGTCCGGAGGGGATCGGTGCACGGCAGGCCCCAGCGTGTCGATACGCGGTACACCGGCAAGCTGGGCCGGCGCACGACAGCGCCGGGGGCGCGCGTCGGACCGCCACGTGGGACGGTTATGACGGGACGGGATGGTGCGGCCGCCAGCCCCCAGAGCCACGCTGCGGAGGCGTGGGAAGCGACCGCCTCAGGGCCTCCCGCCAGGATGGCGATCCAGAGAGCCTGCTCGGGGCTGAGGGGCGCGGCACCCGCACGCACGACCTTGCGTCCCACCGCCTCCCACTCGCCACTGCGCAGCCGAGCGCGAACCTGGCCCGCCGCGACTCCGAGGCGGACGAGCTGATGCCTGCCCGCGACGCCATGCTGCCGGCGGAAGACATCACGAACATCTCTCGGTAGCGTCTTAGGCACTTCAAGAGTATTACATAGCTTCCCGTCCGAGAGAAGCGGATGCTCGGCGTCGACCGTGTCAACGGGCATCCCGGTGGACGCGGACCAGGTCCGAGACGGCTGGGAGCAGCGACTCTGTCGTCCAGCTCGGTGCATCCAGTGCGCCTCGGGGGATTGAGGAGCGATTTCTGACCGCTGTGCACCGACCAACCGACCTACAGCTACGGTAATGGCCACACTCTCGACGAACCGGCGCAGCGAGCTCCCACCTGGCTCCGCCGGCTCGGCACGCACAGACGCACTGGCCGCCGCCGCCCATGATCCCCCGTCTCGGTGCATCACTGCACCTCGGGAGATCCAGGGGCGGTGGCGGCCCGCTGTGCACCGACCTGTGGCGGCACCCGGCCAACCCCGGCAAGGACACGCCGAGACAGGCTCCAAGAGACCAGCCCGACGAACCCGACGAGCCCGACGAGCAAGCCGGTCAGGTTCCGGCCAGCGCCAGCGGCTAGCCCGCCAGCCCCGCCAGCCCCCCCAGGCCCGCCAGCCCCCCCAGGCCCCCCAGGCCCCCCAGCTCCGCCAGCTCCGCCAGCGCCTCCGCCGCATCGACGTCCCGGTCCTCGAGCGCCGCCGCCCCGGCCGCCGGATCACCCCCGGGCGCGAGCATGGCGACAGCAGCGACGGTTGCCACGGCGCGCAACAGCTCCCGCAGCTCTGGGGGCGGCCCGAAGTACTGGTCCTCGTCGACGGCGTGAACCTCCTCGACCCCGCCGGCGGGGGAGAGGCGCGCGACGACAGCGCGGACGAGCTCCTCAGGCGCGGAGGCGCCGGCAATGACGCCGACGACACCCGCGAGGTCGTCGGGCAGCTCCCCGGGGCCGTTGACCCGCAGGGTGCGTGGGCAGCCGGCCGCGATCGCCGTGCGCTCGAGGGCGAGCGTGTTGGAGGAGTTGGCGGAGCCGATCACGACGACTACGTCACATCGGGACGCGATCGCCTTGAGAGCGGTCTGGCGGTTGGTGGTGGCGAAGCAGAGGTCGGAGTGGCCGGGCACCCAGATGTCCGGCCACCGCTGCTGGGCGTGGTCGAGCAGGGCCTTCCACTCGTCCAGAGCGAGGGTGGTCTGGGCCAGGAAGGCGACCGGCCCTTCAGGGTCGGGCAGGGCATCGATCTCCTCGGTTGACTCCACGCGGTGGATGGCGCCGGGCGCGACCGCCATTGTGCCGATCGCCTCCTGGTGGCCTTCGTGGCCTACGTAGACGATGGAGTAGCCCTTGCCGGAGCGCACCTTGACCTCGTGGTGCACCTTCTTCACGAGAGGGCACACGGCGTTGACGACCGCACCGCCGGCGTCGCGGGCGGCGGCGACTATCTGAGGGGGCGATCCGTGGGCCGAGAGCATGAGGGGCGCACCGGGCGGGACATCCTGGACGTCCTCGACGAAGACGACGCCGAGAGCCCGGAAGCGTTCGACGACGACCTGGTTGTGAACGATCTCGTGGTAGCAGTACACGGGCGGCTCGAAGACCCTCACCATCCAAGCCAGCGCCTTGATGGCCATCTCCACGCCGGCACAGAAGCCCCTTGGGGAGGCGAGTAGGACCTGGTCCACTTCCACGGCCCAAGGGTACCCACCGCCTTCCCTCGAGCCGACCGCACCCCGACCGCACGCCGGCCGCACCCCGACCGCACGCCGGCCGCACGCCGGCCGCACCCCGGCCGCACCCCGACCGCACCCCACCCCGCACCACCCCCGCCTCTCACCGCCGGCCTCCCACCCGACAAACCCCTATCCTGGTAGGGCCATGTCCTTCCCCCGCGTGGTGGCGGTCGCCCCCGGGTCGCCCGCCGCCCGGGCCGGTCTCCAACCGGGCGACGAGATCGTCGCCCTGGATGGCCAGCTCCCCCGAGACATCATCCAGTACCAGCTGCTCGCCGACCGTGACGTGCTGGAGGTGGAGCTGCGCCGCGGCAATCTGGATCTCACCGCCACCGTCATGCGGGACGCTGGCGCTCCCCTCGGTCTGGAAGTCGACGCGGCGCTGTTCGACCGCGTCAGGACCTGCGACAACCACTGCGAGTTCTGCTTCATCCACCAGCTCCCGAAGGGACTGCGCAAGAGCCTCTACACCCGCGACGACGACTACCGGTTGTCCTTCCTGTACGGCAACTTCACCACCCTCACGCGCTTCACGGAGGCGGACCTCGAGCGGGTCGTCACCGAGGGGCTGTCACCGCTCTGGGTCTCGATCCACGCCACCGACCCGGACGTGCGGGCTCAGATGCTCCGCAACCGGCGAGGAGCGACGAGCCTGCGGTGGCTGCGGGCCCTGCTCGACCACGGCATCGAGGTCCACGGGCAGGTCGTGGTCTGCCCCGGGGTGAACGACGGGGCCGTCCTCGCCGGCACCCTCACCGGTGTGCTCGATCGCTTCCCCGAGCTCGCCAGCGCCGCGTGCGTGCCGCTCGGCGTGAGTCGGTTCAACACCGAGCCGGCGTTGCGGCCCCACACCGCCGGCGAGGCGGAAGCGGTGGTGGCGACGGTGGAGCGCTGGCAGGAGATCTTCGACCAGGCCCTGGGTCGACCGCTCGTGTACGCCTCCGACGAGTACTACCTCGTCGCCGGACGCGAGCCACCCCCACTGGAGCGCTACGGGGAGGTTGCCCAGCACGACAACGGCGTCGGCATGCTGCGGGCATTCGAAGCCGGCTTCGAGGGGCGGGCGGCCCCACCGGAAGGCGGTCCGAGCGGCTTCTTCCATTCGGTCGACGGCGCGCCCGCAGCCGGTTACCGGGCTGCCCGCACTGCCGGCGCCGTGACTCTCCGGCCTCGCCCGACGGCCCCCGTCACGGTCATCACGGGTCGCTACGCCGCCCCATGGATCGACCGCCTCGCCCGCCGCCTACGGCCGGACACGGAGGTCGTCGCCGTCGACAACGCGTTCTTCGGCGGCAACATCGCCGTCGCAGGGCTCCTCACAGGCGGCGACGTCGCCCGCACCCTCGCAGGCCTGCCGTCCGGCCGCCGCTACCTGCTCCCCGACGCGTGCCTCTCGGGCGGCAGGTTCCTCGACGGAGCCGCCCTGGAGGACATGCCCCGGCCGGTCGATGTCATCGCCGCCGACGGCGCCGCACTCCGAAGGGCGCTGCTGGCCGGCAACGTCGCCTCCGTCGCGTGAACGCGGGCGGCGCCGATGGGGCGACAGGGGGGGCCGCCCGGCCAACCGTGGCCGTCGTCGGCAGGCCGAACGTCGGCAAGTCGACGCTGGTCAACCGCATCATCGGCCGGCGCGAGGCGATCGTCGAGCAACGGCCCGGGGTCACCCGCGACCGCAAGCCCCTCGACGCCGAGTGGGCAGGGCGGGAGTTCACGATCGTCGACACCGGGGGTTGGCTGACGGGAGGCGACCGCCTCGAGCGAGCGGTGAGCGCTCAATCCCAGCGCGCCGTCGCGGAGGCTTCCGCCGTGCTCTTCGTCGTCGATGCCACCGTCGGGATCACCGACGAGGACGCTCAGGTCGCCCGGATGCTCAGGGCGTCATCGGCACCGGTGCTGCTCGTCGCCAACAAGGTCGACGGGGACAGCCGGGAGGCCGACGCCTGGTCATTCGCCCGGCTGGGGCTCGGCGACCCTCATGCGGTCAGCGCTTTGCACGGCCGGGGGACCGGCGACCTCCTCGACGAACTGGTGGCGGTCCTGCCCGCCGCCACCGCCGCTACCGCCCCCCTCACCGTCGCCGCCCCCCTCACCGTCGCCGCCCCCGCCGCCGTCGCCCCCCTCACCGCCGTCGCCCCACACCTCAGCGTTCCGTCGGTTGCCATCGTCGGGCGCCCAAACGTCGGGAAGTCCACACTGTTCAACCGGCTCGTCGGCGACGAGCGCTCGGTCGTCCACGACCTGCCGGGCACCACCCGGGACACGGTCGACACGGTGGTGTCCACGGAGGGGGGCGCCCTGCGCTTCGTCGACACCGCCGGCATGCGCCGCCGGGCGAAGGAGGCGGAGGGCGCCGAGTACTACTCGCTCGTGCGTGCCCTCCAAGCCATCGACCGGGCCGACGCCGCCCTCCTCGTGATCGACGCCTCGGCCGGCGTCACCCGCCAGGACCAGCGCCTGGCGGAGCGGCTCGACGCGGCAGGCAACCCCGTCGTCATCCTGCTCAACAAGTGGGAGTCCCTCCAACCCGAGGCCCGTCAGACGGTGCTCGCCGACGTCGAGGACCGCCTTGCGTTCCTCGCGTACGCACCGGTGCTGAAGGTCAGCGCCAAGACCGGCCTCGGGGTCCACAGGCTGCTCCCAGCGCTGCGCACGGCGCTGGAGGCCTACAGCCGGCGGGTGCCGACCGCCGAGCTCAACCGGCTGCTGGCGCGAGCTCAGGCCGCTCACCGCTCACCTCACGGCCGGGTCCTCTACGCCACCCAGGGTGCCACCGACCCGCCGACGTTCACGCTGTTCGCCACCGCCAAGCTGCCCGCAACCTACCTGCGCTACCTGGAGCGGCGGATCCGGGAGCACTTCGGCCTCGGTCCGACGCCGGTCAAGCTGCGGGTGCGGCCCCGGGCCGACTGAGGCGGCGCGTGACCGAGCGGCTGGCTGACTCGGCGGGCGCGGCCGGCTGATCGCCGGGCCGCCGCCGGCCCCAGCACGGGGCGGCTACCGGCCGGAGGTCCGGCTCTTGGTAGCTTCGTAGGCATGGTCGCCCAGCCCTGGCTGGCCGCGGCAGCGGTGCTGTGCCTGATCGCCACGATTCTCTGGGGTCGGGCGTCGTCCCGAATGGCCCGCGCCGCCCGCCGCATCGAGGCCGAGACCGCCGGGGGGACGACCGGAGACGAGGCCGCGGAGCTGGCCCGCATCGCCTACGAGAAGGATCTGCACAACGCCGTCCTCTACCTGGTGCTCACCGTCGGCTTGGGGGTCGCAGCGGTGTCCCGCTCACCCTGGTTCGAGATCCCCCTGCTGGCCGTCGGCATCCCGGTCGCCGTAACGCTCAGGTTCGCCCCTCGCGTCGCCGACGAGGCGCGCCACGCCGAGAACCGGTCCATGCTCGAGAGGCGCGCCGAGGAGGTCCTCGTGCAGCAGGACCTCGCCCCGCGCCGATGGAGCGAACGCCTCGCCCCCGAGGAGCTGCCTCCCATCGAGGGCTTCGAGCTGGGCCGCGTCTACGAGCCCGGCTCGGGGCTCATGGCCGGCGACTTCTACGACGTGTACCAGACCGGTCCCCGGCGCATCGCCTGCCTGATCGGCGACGTCGCCGGCCACGGTGTGGAGCCGTCGATCACCGCCTTCCAGGTGAAGTACCTGCTCCGCAACTTCCTGCTCCAGTACCGGGACCCCGCCCAGGCGCTCGAGGAGCTGAACAAGGTCCTGTCGGTGACCGGTCGCCCGGAGGATCTCGTGTCGGTGTGCGTGGTCGTGTTCGACACCGAGGCCGGTACGTTGCGCCACGCCTCGGCAGGGCACCCGGCGGCGTGGCTGTGGCACGACGGGGGAATGCGACCCCTGAGGGCCACCGGACCGCTGCTGACCCTCGACCCCGAGGCGTCGTACGTGTCGAGGGAGCTGCCGTTGCTGCCGGGCGACCTGCTGCTGCTCTACACCGACGGGCTCGCCGAGGCCCGCTCGGGGGGCCAGCTCTTCGGGGAGGAGCGGATCGCAGCGATCGTGCGGCGGGATCCGGGCCAGGACGCGGACACGATCGCCAAGTCGGTCCTCGCCGCCGCCCGGGACTTCGCGTCCGGGCGGCTGACCGACGACGTCGCCATCCTGGTCGTGCGGCGGAACTGAGCGCCGCGGCGGTAGCGTTGCCGGGAGAAAGTCCTCGCCGGCAGCGGCGGGACGGCGCCGACGGGAACCCGGGCGCCGCGTTGGAGGCCCCGTGCCGTGGTGCGACGACTGCAGCAAGTTCTGGAACCCCCCGAGCCTGGGCGAGCACGGCGAGTGCCCGACGTGCGGGACGGTCATCGCCACCCCGTCGAAGGGGGCGCCGTGGCACTTCAAGGTCCTGCTCGTCGGGCTGATCGGCTACCTGATCTATCGGGTGTACTGGCTGGCGACCTGGCTGCCCAAGCACGTATGAGACGCCCGGGCACGCAGCCCTCACCGGCGCGGGTCGAAGGGACCGAGCGCGTCCGGCATCCGGCCGGTGACGATCTGGTCGGCGAGGAGCCTGCCGCTGGCCGGTCCGAGGGTGATCCCCCACATCCCGTGCCCTCCGGCCACGAACACCGCAGGGTCATTGGTGGCGCCGACCAGTGCCATGCCGTCGGGCGTGATCGGGCGGGGGCCGACCCAGGTGTCGGTGACGCTGTCCCAATCGACGCCGGCGAGCAGGGGGCGGGCGGACGCCAGGAGCGCCTCGAGGCGGTCGCGCCGCAGCGGGGCGTCGGGTGACCGCAGCTCCATGGTGCCGCCGATCCGGAGGCCCCCCCGGTAGGGGGTGCAAGCGACCCGGGGGCGCGGGAAGTAGACCGGGCTGGGCACGGCTGCGGCGGTGCGGACGCTGAAGGAGTAGCCGCGCCCGGCCCGCACCGGGGTGCGCACCCCGAGGCCCGCCACGAGCTGGTCGAGCCAGGCGCCGGTGGCCACCACCGCCACGTCGGCGTCGAGGTGCTCGCCGGCGACGCATCGCAGCCGGACCCCACCACCCGGAGCGGGCCCGATCCCGGTGACGTCCCAGCCGGATCGCACGACCCCGCCTCGTTCACCGACGGAGCGTGCGAGAGCGAGCACGAATCGTCCCGGGTCGATGTAGCGCTGGCCGCTCACGAGGAGGGCGTAGCCGACCCGCCATGACAGCTGGGGGACTGCTGCGCGGGCCGCCTCGGCATCGAGCGCGGTGACCTCCAGGTGCTGGCCCGCCGACGCCACCATCTCGAGCTCCCGGCGCAGCCCGCTGCCCTCCTCGCTGTCGTTGAAGGCGGCAAGGATCGGCGACCGAACGGTCTCGGCCGCCACCCCGCCGTCGGTCAGCCGGTCGAAGGCGTCGAAGGCCGCCTCGTTGACGCCCACGTAGGCGCGCATGGCGGCGTGCCAACGCCGGCGGGTGCAGTGGCGGGCGAAGCGGGCGAGGAAGGCCCACAGGCCGGGATCGAAGCTCGGAGGGATGTACAGGGCGCTGGTGCGGTCGGTGAGCGAGCGCAGCCCGTAGCGAAGGACGGCTGGTTCCGGGAGCGGGACCGCAAGGCCTGGGAAGATCCACCCGGCGTTGCCCCATGACGAGCCGGCGGCCGGCTCGTGGCGCTCGACGACGGTCACGTCCACGCCGGCGTCCTGCAGGAACCAGGCGGCCGACAGGCCCACCATCCCGGCGCCGACGACGATCGCCGAGCGTGGAGGTCGGCGGGTAGTGCTCATCGATCACTCTCGAGGACAGCGGCCCCAGCTGGGGCCGGATCGCATGATAGGCGCCCGGGCCGCCAGCGGCCGGCTGTCCTCGGCCCGTCACAACGCGAAGACCCGAGCGCGTAGCGTCAGGCACCTGAGCACCGACGACCGCACGCG
>JAJZJY010000141.1 GCA_021809885.1 Actinomycetes bacterium | reverse complement strand
GCATCTCGGCCGCTACCCAGATCGCCTCCATGATCTCCTCGTCGCTCGCCCCCTTGCGACGCGCCAGATTCGAATGACCGGCGATGCAGTACGGGCACTGCGTCGTATGGGCGACGGCGACCGCGATCAGCTGCTTGGTCTTCTCCGGCAACGCCCCGGGGCTAAAGACCGCTCGGCTGAACTTCTCGAAGGCGTCGTGGATCTCGGGTGCGAGCGCCTTACGCCGCTGGGCGATCTTGACGGTCCCTGGCGGGTACACCGCCTCGTTTCGTGCGTTCGTGTCTGGCATTCCTTCAGTCCATCCTCTCTCTGTGTTGACCAATCAGGCGAGTGTCCGCACCAGGGAGACCCGTACGCGTCGATCCCCGCCCATAGCCGTCACGGCGGATCCTGGCGGTGGCGACGTCGACACCTTGTGACCGCCACCGCAATGCGTCGCCAGCAGCGAAACCAGCTTGGTGCCAGCGCAGCCCTTCACGAGAGTCCAGACCCCGGCGCGCCCACGGGCGGGCGATGCGGCGGAGCTGCCGGCGGTAGTGGGTGACGGTCGTTGGCGTGAAGCCATCCCCCTGTGCCAGTGCAGCTTCGAACGGTCCGAGCCCGTTGGCCTTCCACTCGGCAACGTCCTCGGTGCGTACGCCGAGGTCGCTCCACCGTGCGTCCTCGTCCACTTCACCGGCCACAACAGGGGCAGCGACGCCCCGCACCGGCCTCATGGTGGGCTAGCCCTTTCCCGCACGGCCACGCCCGCCACCTTGGACATGGCGGCGGAGTTCTCCGTGAAGTCGAGGAGCTCGCCGCTCGTGTCCGACGTGGCCATCCCCCGCCCCGCCTCATCGGGGCGTCATGGGCAGACGGAAGGCAGCCCGATACGCCCTCACGAGGAGCCGTATCGTCCGTCGCACCAGGCCGGGGGTAGGTCGCTCGCGCGTGAGAACTCGTACTCCCTCTCCTGTGCTCGGTCCACCAGGGTGGCACACCGGACACACCGGCACCGCCTTCGACCATGTGTCGGACCGGGACCGAGGGATGAACGCTTTGGCGCCCGCCTCGTCAGGGCTCGTCGCTGCCAGCACCTGCCTCCCCTCGTCCGGCGGCCCGCCCACGATGTCCTTCGATTTCCGGCACGCGACTGCCTCATGGCCGGCCACCGGGACCATCTCCCTCTCGCCATTGCCGGCCACGGCCACCGCACGGTCGGCGGTCGTGACCAACGTGAGGAGCGCATCGGGGTCGGTCTCGTGCTCGATGACGACGCATCCCGAGGAGAAATCCGAAAGGACACGCTGCACGCCCATCTCCTCGCGCAGCGTCCTCAACATCGCGTTGTGGCACCACGTGCAGTTGCTGTTCTCGAGGGTGACGAGCGTCCTCATGACCGGACCTCCGGAAGCGTGGCGGCGACGCGCGGCGACCTTGGGCAGCTCGACGGTCTCATGCGTGGTCCTCGCTGTAGATCACATCGTCGACGACTCCGAGGGAGCCGAGCATGGAGCGGGTCGCGATCACCATGTCGCCTGGCCCGGCGACGTAGTAAAGGGTCGGACGGGGCGTATGCTCTTGCGTCTCGAACACCTCGGCGAGCATGTCGGCGTCGATGCGACGGCGGTAGCGTGCCGAGGGGTCATGCGCGTTGCGGGTGTAGGTGTGGACGAGCTTGAACCACGGCAGGACTCGGGCCAATGCTTCGAGCTCGTCGACGAGCAGCGCCGTCATCCGGTCACGACTGGAGCACAGCAAGGTCATCGGGACAGCGAGCCGGCGCGCCGAAGCGTAGCGCACAATGGAGACCAGCGGGGCGACGCCGGTGCCAGCGCCGACGAGACCAAGCGGTCCGCCGTCATGCTCGGTCCAGGTGAGAAAGCCGAAGGGTCCTCGCACCTGGAGGAGGTCACCTACCTCCACCTGGCGCGCCAAGAGCGGAGAGACCCGGCCACCGGGGACCTCTCGCACCGCGATCTCGACCTCGGTCGACCGCGGGTACGGCGACGAACACAGGGAGTACGCCTGTTCGACCACGCCGGGCGGTGCGTCGACGGCCAGGCGTACCAGGTAGTACTGCCCCGGAAGGAGATCCGGCACCTCGACGAGACGAAGCCGAAGCAACGCGGCCGCCGCGCGCCGCTCGACGCCGACCACCTCGGCGTCCTCCCACATCCGGGCCCGGTCGGCCGCCAACCACCGGTCGTTCGCCGTCCCCGAGACCACCGTTCGCGTGGTCACGGCCCGGCATCCACCGAGATCAGGCACGCCTGGGTGCGGCGGCGCACGTCGTCGAGCACGACGATTGCCACGACCATCTGCCCGTGGAGCGCCGATACGACGGCAACAGGCAAGCGTCGGCCGGGAAGGCGAAGGTGCGTGGTGCTCCCTCCGGAGTGGCCGATCCTGCGAAGCGTGCCGTTCCCGTGGTCGGCGACCCACAGGTCCCCGTCGGGTCCGAGCGCGAGTCCGGTCGGCCAGCGCAGCCCCACCTCGGCGCCGACGCCGTCGCGGTCACCCCCAGGGGGTGAGCCGGCCACCGTGGTGACTTCGCCGTCGGGGGTGATCTGCCGGATGGCGTTGTTCCCGGTGTCAGCCACGTAGCAGGTGCCGTCCACATCGGCGGTGATCGCCTCGGGCCGACGGAACCGGGCGGCGGAGCCTCGGCCGTCGCCGTAATCGTAGATGGAGCCTCCAAGAGTGGTGACAACCCCGTCAGGGGTGATGGTCCTGATGCGGTCGTTGCCGGTATCGGCCACAAAGCAGGTTCCGTCAGGACCGAGTGCCACGTCTGAGGGATACCGGAAGAGGGCCTCGTTGCTCGGCCCGTCGCGATAGCCGTAGACGCTGCCAGCAAGGAGGCGCAGCCCCCCGTCGGGCGAGACGGCCCAGACCCGGTGACCGGTAGCGTCGGCTACGACGAGGGTCCCGTCGGGAGCCAGCGCGAGACCTGCCGGGCTGAGCACCTGCCTCCCGGCACCGGTGGCGTCGGGGAGTCCGCCCGACGGTGCGGCAGCGGTTACCCGCTCACCTCCGTCGCCGATGCGCCAGATCGTCCTTGAGGTCGCGTCGGAGACGAAGAGGGTGCCGTCGGGAGCGACGGCGATGCCCGCGGGGCGCCCGGGGAAGGCGAGGCTCGGGTCGCTACATGCCGACGCTGCGCCGAGCACGCCGATCTCGCCCTTGTTGGACGCCTGTTCTTCGGCAACGAGAACGGTCATCGCGGCCAGCTGCGGTTCGGTGTCGTGCTCCCCACGCCATGGAGGGCGAGTCGCTCGTCGAGGGCTTGGAGGGTGAGGAGGGCGAGGAGCTCCTCGGCTCGAGCCGCACACCGAGGCTCTGGGCCGGCACAGCCGCCTGCTGCGTCGCGGAGGAGCGCCCTGGCTGCGGTCGACACTCGCGCTTGGCCACGTCGGACGAGGCGGGCCTCGGCCGGAGCCAGGCGGACGAGGGTGGGGAGCTCGTCTTCGAGGTGGTGAACGAGAGCGTGCACGAAAGCACCAATATTCTCGGTCAGGCGCGCCGTGTCGGCGTCGCCGGCCGCAGCGTGCGCCTTTCGAGCGAGGGTGAGGAGGCCGTCGTGATCGAGGGATCGCATGGTCACACCGCCTCCTTGGTCGCCGGGGACATGACCCACCGCCTGTGGCACCCTTCACCGAGGGCTTCTGCCGTGGGTGGGGCAAGCGGGTCGGCGAACGTGGCGATCCCGACGTCGACGGCCCGTGGAATGCACCGGCGGGAGGAGTTGCGGTCCGGGTCGACGCCGGACGCTTCTTTCCTTGTCCGTGCCATCGGGATCTCCTGTCGTCGGCTTCCTCCACTAGTATATCTGTTGGAAGCTAGAAAAACGAGGGTGCTCCGTGGACCGAGTGGTGATCGTGGGCGGGGGCTTCGCCGGCCTGGCAGCCGCTCGGCGGCTGGCCGACGCGCCGGTCGAGGTGGAGGTGGTGGACCAGCACAACTTCCACACCTTCCAACCGCTCCTCTATGAGGTGGCGACCGCAGGCCTCGACCCCGCCGACGTGGCGTACCCCATCCGGACCGTCTTACGGCGCACGCCGAACGCACACTTCGTCCACGGCCGGGTGTCCGGCTTCGACCTTGCCACGCGCTCGATCCGGCTCGAGGATGGCCGGACGCTCTCCTACGACCGACTCATCGTGGCGAGCGGGGCGGCGGCGGCCGTCTTCGGCGTGCCCGGAGTGGTGGACCACGCACTCTTCCTCTACACCCTCGACGACGCCCGCTGGGTGCGTAACCAGGTTCTCGCCGCATTGGAGCGCTCGGACGCCTCCGCCGACGACACGCTCGCACCCGTGATCGTGGTGGTCGGCGGCGGGCCGACGGGGGTCGAGACGGCCGGGGCGATGGCAGAGCTGATCGACATCGCCATCCGCCACGACCGGCTCCGACTCGACCCCCAGCGCACCCGGATCGTCCTCCTCGACGCCAAGACGCGTCTCCTCCCAGGTTTTCCTCCCGGGGCGAGCGCGTACGCCGAGCGGACCTTGCGCGCCAGAGGGGTGGAGGTCCGGCTCGGGCTCGGGGTCGATGCGGTCTCGCCGGCCGGGGTCACGCTCGCGGGCGGTGAGCTGCTCCCCGCGACCCTCGTGATCTGGGCGGCAGGGGTGGCCGTGGACGGCACCGTCGCGGCGGACCTCCCTGGTCGACGGGGACCTGGGGGACGGGTGATGGTCCAGCCCGACCTCTCGCTCCCGGACCATCCGGAGGTGTTCATCGTCGGCGATGCCGCCGCCGTGCCCGACCCTGGCTTAGCGACACCAGGTGAGGGGCACCTCGAAGCGGATCACACGGAGCGGTTCCTCCCCCAACTTGCCCAAGTCGCCATCCAATCGGGCGACCACGCCGCCCGCCAGGTCTTGAGCCTTCTCGAGGGCCGTCCGACGGCGCCCTTCGCCTACCACGACAAGGGGGTCATGGCAACCATCGGGCGGCGCTCGGCGGTCGCCCAGTTGGCCAACGGTGTCATCGTCCGGGGCAGCCTCGGGTGGCTCGCCTGGCTCGTCCTCCACCTCGTGTACCTGATCGGCTTCCGCAACCGCGTCGTGGTCTTGGTCAACTGGGCGTGGCGCTACTTCCGGTGGCCATCGGGGCCACGGCTCATCATCGGCGACGTCCCGGCAGGACCGCCGACAGTGTCGAGGCACGGGCAGATCGACTGTCCCGAGTGCGGGGCGTGAAGCTTCGTTGCCAGCATCGCCTGTCCAGTCGGCCGGCTGGCTCGCGGCTCTCGCGCCGATACGTGGTCCCGGTCCGCGCCCGGCGCCGGCTACTGGTGCGGTGAGCCGGGCTTGACGACCATGAGGACGATGATGGCGAGGAGTGCCGCGGTCGCGAGGTAGTTCAGGACGATCGACAGCCGGTCGGCGAGCAGGGCGCGCAGCTCCATGTTCGGCGGCAGTTGCTGGGCGCTCAAGGCGGCGGCGAGCTTCCGAGCCAACTTGGGTCGCTGCCCGCCTACCGACCCGATGGCTGCGACCAGGGCGAGAAGGCCGATCGCCGCGTCGACCCAGGGGGTGCCGTAGCCCCAGTGCCCGAGGGCGACCAGCCACAGCCCAAAGCCGGCGGCGAACACCATCCCCCCCGCCACCAGCACGGCACCGATGCGGGCGAGGCCGAGCAGGAGGGCGATCTCGGCACAGCTGGTCCGCCGCCGCGCCGCCTCGAAGCTCACGATGGCGACGACGGTGCCCGAGACGAGCGAGAAGGCTCCGACCAGGTGCAGGCAGAACGCCAGGTCGTAGACCCAGGCAGCGGTCATGGTCGGACCAGCAGGCGCCCGGTGACCGCCCCGGCCTCGAGGCGGGCGTGCACCTGGCCGGTGGCCTGAAGTGGCAGCACTTCGGCGATCCGGGCGCTCAGCTGGCCAGCGACGAGCATGTCGTTGATGAGCCGCGCCGCGTCGGCCAGCTGGGAGACCGTCGCCCGGCTGATGACGAAGCCATGGAGGCTGACGTTTCTCGTATAGAGGTCCCGGACCGGGAATGCCGGCCTCTCGTCCGTGGCGGCACTGAGCAGGACGCGTCCTCCGGTCACCACCGAGTCGGCGGCGAGGTCGACGTCGTGGTGGCCTGAGGTCTCCCAGAACACGTCCACGCCACCTGGTGCCGCGCTGCGAAGATGCCCCGCCAGGTCAGGGTCGCGGTAGTCGAAGATGACGTTCGCGCCAGCTTTCCGACAGCGGTCGTGGTCCCTCGGCTGGGCGCTGGCGAGCACCCGTGCCCCGGCGCGTCGCGCCATCGCGATGGCGGCCGACCCGACGTTGCCTCCGCCGCCACCCACGTAGACCCACCGGCCAGGCCTGAGGTCGCCGTGGACGAACCAGGCGAGGTAGGCGGTCGCAGCCGGGTGCGCGACCGCTGCGGCGAGCCCAGCGTCGACGCCACCGGGGAGGCGGTAGCAGCGCTCTGCCGGCACGACGGCATACTCCGAGAAGCTGCCCTGCCGGCCGTCGTGGCCGAGGCTGTTGGACCACACCCTCTCCCCCACATCAAAGGGCGTCCCGGGACCAGCGGCGACGACGGTCCCGACCACGTCGCGTCCCACCACGAAGGGAAAGGGAACGCTGGTCGGGTAGCGCCCCGAACGGACCAACGTGTCCACCGGGTTCGCGGCGACCAGTTCGGCGGCCACCAGCACGTCGGTCGGACCCGGGACGGGCACACCGAGCTCGCCGACCACGATCTCCTCTACGGGTCCGAGCCGCTCCACGTAGGCGGCGCGCATCGTCTCTGCTAATGGGGCGGCCATCAGGGCACCTGGCGACTGTCCTCGAGCGCCTGGATGCGCCGCCTGAGCTCTTGTTCGCGTGCCCGGCGCTCGGTGACGTCGCGAAGGATCGCGGCGACGTGACCGACCGAGCCGTCCTCTGTCTCGAGCAGGACGACGCTGAACTCGATCGAGATGGTGCGCCCGTCGGCGTGGCAGGCAGGCACAGCCAGGAGGTCGGCTGCGCCGTAGCGGGTCGTGCCCCTGGCCATGGCGGTGCGGAAGCCGTCGTTGTGGCGCTGGCGCAGCCGTTCGGGGATGATCGCCTCGAGCGTCGAGCCGAGCATGTCTGCTGGGCTGTAGCCGAAGATGCGGGCCGCCCCGTCGTTCCAGTAGCAGACGGTGCCGGCGGCATCGACGATCACGACCGCGTCGGGAGCGTGCGCCACGGCCTCGAGGACCACACCCCCGGGCAACCCCGGCCTGGCGACCTCGTTCATCGAGCCGGGCGCGGATCGAGCGCCAAGGTAGCTGCCAGCTCGGCCCACGCTTCGGTCGGCAGGCGTTCGGGGCTTGGGGTGAGCGCCTGGATGGCAACGTGGTCGGCGCCGGCGTCGAGGTGCGCAGCGACTCGGTCGGCCACCCGTGCCGCCGGTCCCCAGGCCACCAGGGCGTCGATGAGGCGGTCACTGCCGCCTCCCGCAAGGTCGCGATCGGCGAAGCCGAGCGCTGCCAGGTTGGTCCGGTAGTTGGCGAGACGAAGGTATGCGTCGAGATGGGCTCGTGCGACGCGCCGGGCGACCTCGCGATCGGTGGTGACTACGACCGCCACCTCCGGGCAGAGAAGCTTCTGCGGCCCGAGGATCTGGCGCGCCCGCTCGGTGTGCTCGACGGGGACGAGGTAGGGGTGGGCACCGTCGGCGCGTTCCGCGGCAAGCGCCAGCATGCGAGGGCGCAGGGCCCCGAGCACCCGGGTCAGGGCTACGGGGTCGGGTATCGGCGCATCGTACGGCGCCCGGTCCATAGCGTCGAGGTACCGGCGCATGGCGGTGAGCGGCCGCTCGTAGCGGTGGCCCCGAGGCTCGACCAGGCGGTCGTGGCTCACCCCGACGCCCAGCAAGAAGCGGCCACCCCATGCCTCGGCCAGGGTGCGTTGCCCAGCCGCCATGGCCATGGGATCGCGGGCCCAGATGTTGGCGATCCCGGTCGCCACCACCAGCTGGTGGGTCGCCGACAGGAGCATCGACGCGTTGGCGAAGGCTTCGCGCCGGGCGGCCTCGCCGACCCACAGGGCGCCGTACCCGAGCTGCTCGATCTCTTGAACGGCCCGGCGGGCGACCGGCGCCGGTTGCCGGTCGAGGGCGGACGTCCAGATCCCGATCCGACCAATGCCCATGTCCTTCGTCGTCTCCTTCCTACATGCAAGCGTTGCGCCGCAGCTCACCGGAGGGGGAGCTGTCCGGGGACGACTGGTGCTGGAAGGTCGCTGGTCCCCATGAGGTAGCGATCGACGGCCGTCGCAGCCGCTCTGCCCTCGGCGATCGCCCAGACCACCAGGCTCTGGCCCTTCACCGCGTCCCCACAGGCAAAGACGCCCTCGGCGCCCGTCTGCCAGCCGGCGTCCACGGCGACGGTACCGCGTTCGGTGAGCGCCAGGTCGAGGTCGGCGACGAGGCCCTGGCGCTCGGGGCCGGCGAACCCGAGCGCCAGGAGCACCAGGTCGCAGTGCAGCTCGACGGTGGAGCCGGCAACCGGCTCGAACGTGGCGCGCCCGGAGGCCGAGGTCCCGGGGCGGACCTGGTCGGCTCGCAGCGCCCGGACGTGCCCGGCGGCGTCGCCGACGAGCTTGGTGGTCGACACCGAGAAGAGCCGCTCGCCGCCCTCTTCGTGGGCGGGGTAGGTGCGCAGGATCCTGGGCCACGTCGGCCAAGGGTCCTCCTC
>JAJZJY010000140.1 GCA_021809885.1 Actinomycetes bacterium | reverse complement strand
TGGTCCACTTCCGGGCGCGTCAATCTGACCTATCAGGCTGTCCCAGAATCTCTGTGGACTCGCATGAGTATGCAGGCGGACGGCGTGATCGTGCGGCGGCGGGTGGCTGCGGCTGCGCGGTGCGAGCAGGGCCGTGTGGTCCCGCCGGGCGGTGTGGGGGCGGCTCGCGGTTTGCGCGCCGTGCAACGCTGCGACGGGTGGTGGGCTGTTTGGTGTGCTGTCGGGTGTTCCTGGGGTTGTTGTCAGGCGAGAGAGGCCAGCACGGTCGGCTGGTGGTGGAACACTTTCAGCAGGTTGTGAGCGGCGAGGATGAGCCCGGCTTCGCTGTCCGCGGCGGCGCTGCCTCGTCGCATGAAGCGCCGGTAGCCCCGGTTCTCTTTGATGTCGCCGAACACCGGTTCGACGGTGCGGGAGCGGGTGGCGTACGCGGCGGCCCCCTCGGGTGTTCGTAGGCGGTGCTCCATCTGGTCGATGGGCGACGCGTCGGGGTCGGGGGGGCCGGTCGTATCCCCGAGCTGTCGGGCCGCTTTGCGCTGCTTCCAGTCCTTGCTGGTCGCTATGAGCCGTTGCGGTCCTGGGTGGGCAGCGTTTCGTTCGGACCAGTAGCCGGCGTCGGCCAGCAGCATCCCGATCTCCTCGGAGATGCCGGCAGCGTCAGCGGTGGCCCTCGTCGCTTCCATCATCGCCGGTAGCTGGTCGACGTCGTTGTGGTCCTGGGTGGTGTTGTAGGCGATCACGATTTGTAGGGGGTTCACCGACGCTTGAAGGTTGTAGCCTTGCACCCAGCCGTCTTTGGTGTTCAATATCCGGCTGTCGGGGTCGGTGACATTGGCGGAGAACTTCGGGGTGCCGGCAGCCTCGGCTGCTCGTGCCGCCACCTCGACGGCCGCCTGAGCGGCTTCGATCTGCGCTGCGCTCTCGGCGGTGGGGTCGGCGCCGGCCTTGGTCCTGGTCGCTTCGAGGTCCGCTTCGGCGCGGATGAGCGCGGCGTGCGGGTCCGCCGGTTTGCGGCCCCGAAGCTTGCGCCCGGCGGCCGCCTCGCTCATGGCGTGACGTCGCAGTCCGGCCTGGCGGTCTGTGGCGGCCTTCTCCTGCGCTTCCACCTCCCGAAGGGCCGCCCGCAGCCGTCCCAGCCGTCCGCCGCGACCGCGTAGCGGCTCGGGCAGCGGCTCGTCGAACAGTCGCCCGCCGCCGGTGTCTTCGTCGTCGTCGTCGGCGGCGGCCGCCTCGCCGACGATCTTGTCGATCTCCGCCCGTATCCAAGCGGCGCCACGGTTCTTGTCCAACGCGGCGTCCGAGCCGATCTTGGTGCCGTCTATCGCTATCCTCCCCAGCGCCGCCATCCCCGCGGCGTGGCAGATCTTCAACACCTCGACGAACACCGCTTTGATCGCCTCTTCGTTCTCCGCCCGGAACCGGGCGATCGTGCGGTGATCGGGAACCAAGTCGACCGCGATCACCTTGTAGGCGAGATCGGTCCTGCACGCCGCTGTGATCGCCCGCGAGGAACGCACCCCAGTGCAGTACGCGTACAACAACAGCCCGAGCAGCATCTCGGGATCGTAGGCGGGTCTTCCCGGGCCCTCGGGGTGGGCGTCATGGAACTTCGAGGTGTCGATGACCCTGACCACGTCGATCACGAACCAGGCGAGATGGTCCTCGCCCAGCCAGTCGTTCATACTCGGCGGGAGCAAGAACAACTGGTCCCGATTCCCCTTCCTATAACTGTAGGCCACACCCAGACAATAGCACACCGAACACGGACCGGTGACCGTTTCGGCCCATCGTCTGCGCTATTCCTGTATTCCTGTCGCCGTGCACATTTGATGATGTCGCTGTCACTCGAACGGATACGACAGTTCCGTCCACCATCGAGTCACCCGACGGCGCCCCCAGTAGCCCGCCACGAGCAGCACCATTCATCGGCCCCGGGCCTGACAGCCCCAACTCAGCGGACCGCCGGGCAGCGTCCCCGGCCACGGCCAACACCCGAGCCGGTAAGGCCCATGCATAGACGTGGATAGCCATGCATGTCCGAACCCATTTCGGGACAGCCTGCTAATACCACGTATTGGACCGGCTCGGGCTCGTCGGTGACAGCCCCTGCACCTGGCGTGAGCTCTGCCAGCGTGGCGATCGCGCGCTCGAGGCGGTCGGGCGCCTCGGTGAACGGGAGGCGCACGAATCGTTCGAGGAGGTGGGCGGCGCCAAAGCGGGGGCCCGGCGCGAGGTGCACGCCGTGGCGGCGGGCTTCGATCGCCAGGCTGGTGGAGATGGGCTGGGGGAGCTCCGCCCAGATCACGAGGCCGCCCGAGGGAGGGTTCCAGCGCCAGTCGGGTAGCTGGTCGGCGAGCGCCCGGGCGAGGGTGTCGTAGCGGCGGCGCAGCAGCGCCCGGCGCTCGGCGAGGATCTCCTCGAGGTGTTCCATCGCATGGATGGCGACGAGCTGTTCGAAGACCGGGCTCGCCATGTCGCTGGTTCCGCGAGCGGCGGCAAGGCGTGCGATCAGGGACGGCTCGGCGCGGGCCCAGCCGATGCGCAGACCCCCCACGCGGCCTTCGACAGCGAGCCGAGGGTGATCACCTCCTTGCCGGTGGCCGGCGGTGGCGGGTTGAGCTCGTCGAGGCGCAGCTCGGCGAAGGTCTCGTCGATCACCGCCGTGATACCGGCGCGGGCGAGGCCGCCGAGCATGCGCCGCCTCGTTGGAACGTCCATCAAGGCGCCAGTGGGGTTCTGGAAGTCGGGGATCAGGTAGGCGAGCGCCGGGCTCGTGCCGCGCGTGCTCGCTTCGAATGCGTCGAGGTCCCAGCCCGCGGCCGTCACCGGCACGAAGCGCAGGCGGGTGTGCGCTGAGCGCAACACGTCGAGAGCGGAGGGATAGGTGGGGACCTCGACGATCACGCTCCGGCCGCGCGGAGCCAGGGCGCGGACGGTGAGATCGAGCGCCTGCAGCGCCCCGTTGGTGACCAGGACCTGCTCGGGACGGGTAGGCAGGCCCCGAGCGGTGAACCGGCCGGCGATCGCCCGGCGCAGCGGGGGCAGCCCGAGGGGGTCGTAGCCGTGGTGGTCCAGCCACCGTGGCAGGTCGGCAACAGCCGCCTCGACGAGCTGCTCGAGGATCGGCGGTGCCGGAAGGGCGGCGATGCGCAGATCGATGCCGTCCCGGGGTGCGAGCGCGTCGGGAATCCCTCGATGGCCTCCGGGCACTGCGGCGAAGCTCCCCGAGCCACGGCAGCTGCGCAGATAGCCCTCAGCGCGCAGCTGGTCGTATGCGGCGCTGACGGTGGAGCGACTGGCGCCGAGCGCGGCGGCGAGCGCCCGCTCCGACGGCAGCCGGGTCTCCAGGGGGATCTGGGCGTCGAGGACGAGCCCGCGCAGCCTCGCGGCGAGCCGATCCCGGGCGCTGCCCCCGGCCCTCCAGTCGCCGAGCAGCTCCACGAGCCGTGCCCCGCTTACCGCAATCACCCCGCCACTTCTAGCAGATTGGCCCTTTCCCAACCAGGCCAATCTGATGGATAGTCGACTCCAATCATGGTTCCTGCACCACGGCCGCGACGGCTCGCTCAACTCCTGGGAGGCTTGGTCCTCTATGGGGTGAGCGACTCGATGCTGCTGCTCGCGGGTCTCGGCGTCGACCCGTGGGACGTCCTCCAGCAGGGATTGTCGCGTCGACTCGGACTCGGTGTCGGCACCTGGGCGATCATCGTGGGTGCCGCCGTTCTCCTGCTCTGGATCCCGCTGCGCCAACGCCCCGGGTTGGGGACGCTCGCCAATGTGGCTGTCATCGGCTCGACCATCGACCTTGTCATGTGGCTCGTCCCGACCCCGCGGGGGATCGTGCTCCGCTGGGCCACCATGCTGTTGGTTTACCGGCCCTCGGGACGGGCTGATGACCGGTCTCGCCGCCCGTGGCCATTCGATCCGCGTGGTGCGCAGCGGGATCGAGTTGCCGGTGCTGGTGTTGGGCTGGTTGCTCGGCGGCACCGTCGGCGTCGGGACGCTCATGTACGCGGCCACCATCGGGGCGCTCGCCCACATCTTCATACCGTTGCTCGCCATCTCTCCTGGCGGACAGCGGCGCTCACGCCGGAGGCTTCGGGCGCCGCCCCGCCGCCTTGCCGCCACTGCCGACTCCGGTGGCGAACCCGTTGGGGACAACGGGACAGGAAGGATGTGACGATTCGACCCTGAGCCGACCGCCTGCCGCAGCGGCCAGCGGCGAGACCGCCCGGCGAACTGCTTGGACGCGACCACACCCGTCAGGTCGGCGGCATCGAACGCCCCGTAGGGGCACTGGAGGTCCCACATCGCCGCCAGGCCGAGGGAGGCCCCGTCGTGGGCGAAGGGAAGGCCATCTGGGCTGACATGGGTGAAGGCACATCGGGAACCTCGGGGACCGCCGGGAGGACCGGAGGGTCGCTCACCGCTCCACGAGTGGCCGGGCGTGCGCCATCGCCTCGCGCAGCTCGTCACCGCACTCGCCCATGGCTCGGTCAGGGGCCTGGCAGGGCTCGGCGTCCGGCCCGGCGCCGAGGGCTTCGAGCACCTCGTCGTGGTCGTCGTGGGCGACCAGCTGGGTGAGCAGATCGAGCCCTGCGGCGCGCAGGATCGCTTGCAAGTGCTCCAGGCCCGGATCGCGCCGGCCGTGCTCGATGGCGCTGATGGCAGTACGCGAGGTGCCGAC
This sequence comes from Actinomycetes bacterium, assembly GCA_021809885.1. Lineage (GTDB taxonomy): Bacteria > Actinomycetota > Acidimicrobiia > Acidimicrobiales > Palsa-688 > JAKAQB01. The sequence goes on along the minus strand of JAJZJY010000140.1, from coordinate 3,978 downwards.
CCGCTCCGCCAACTCGGCTTGGGTCAGCCCGGTTCGCTGGCGGGCCTGGACAACCAAAGCCGAGGCCAACGTCGGCATCTGCCGCCCCCGGGTGCACGCCTCGTCGGCCACCCAGTCACCGGCATTCCGACGGATCACTCTCACGACCACTAATGTACCGGATGTGATACCTCTTGGAAAGGGTGGGCCTGCAGCAGCGGTCCATTCATCGCCCGGCTCGCCCCAGGAGGCAAAGAGTCGGAGTCACCCTTGAAGGTGGATCACCGAGCCGACGGTGTCGGCTTGTGGACGCCTCGGCCCGCCGCCTCGTTGCCGCACCTACCGAAGGAGCCTGACAGTGTTGATACACCCTTGGGATGCTGCCCTGGACGACGCCGAGTGGCAGGAGTGGCTCGCTTCCCACGAGCACTTCGGCATCCTCGCGGTCAACAACCTCGACCCGGCCCAACCGCCCGTCGTGGTCCCCACCCACTTCAGCGTGGCGGGCGGTGAGCTGCTGATCCACCTGGCCCGCCCCAACCCGGTCTGGCCGCACATGGAGGTCGCTGCGCTGGTCAACGTGACGACGATCGGCGACTACGCCTACATCCCCAGCTACTGGCGAGCCAAAGCGGGCGGCCCCGATGAGGACGGCGTGCCCACCAGCTACTACAGCGCCGTGCAGTTCACCTGCCGGCCCAGGATCGTCGACGACCCGGCCGGCAAGGTCGAGATCCTCGCAGCACAACTCGCCGAGTTCCAACCCGAAGGAGGCCATGCCCCCCTCGCCGTCGACACCCCACCGTACGGTCGCATGCTGACGGCGATCCGCGGGGCCCACCTCGAGGTGCTGAGCGTTGGCGCCAAGTTCAAGTACGACGACGCCAACCCGGTCGATCACCGCGAGCGGGTCATCACCAACCTCCAACAGCGGGACCGGGGCCTCGACGCAGCGGCCGCCGCCCAGCAACGCCGGCGCCTCGCCACCATCGGTGACTGGCGCGCCCGCAAGGACCAGTTGTGACCCCTGCAGGCCCCGCCTGCCGCCGACTGCCTGCCGCAGGGCCCAGACTGCCGGGTAAACCTCGGTGGTGTACCAGGCGGGGTATGCTCACCTGTGGGCTGTGCCCTGCGAGCAGCCGCCGCTATCTCCCGGTGGCGGCCGGTCGCGGTTCGTGGGGCAGCCCGGCGCGTCCGATCGACGCGCCAACCGTCTCCCCCATTGGATCACCACGTGCACCCACCAAACGACTCGCCTGCTCCCCGAGCTGACCACCAGGACCCACCGCCTCCCGTGGGTCCCCCGATGCTCCCGCACCTGCGGCGGGTGCGGACCCCACCACCGCTCCTCTCCCGCCGGCTGCCATCAGGGCGCGGGGCGACCGAGCAGCCCAACAACACCGGTGAGGGCGACGCCGCACTGACCGTCCGATTCTGGGTGGCGCTGGTAATCACCGCTGTGGCCACCGGTCTGTTCGGCGATCTCATGATGGTGGTCCTATTCAATGTCGAGCACCTGGTGTTCGGGACCGGACCGGGCGACTACCAGAGCCACGTCGAGCGTGCGAGCGCCCTGCACCGCGTGGCGTCGCTGGCAGTCGCCGGGGCGATCACCGGGCCTGCCTGGTACCTGCTTCGGCGCTGGACTCCGGGCGAGCACTCGGAGGTTGACGAGGCCATCTGGGCCGGCGACGGGCGGCTCTCGGCCAGGCGCAGCTTGCTGACAGGGCTGATCTCGGAGGTGGCCATCGGGATGGGCGCCTCAATCGGCCGGGAGGCCGCCCCCAAGCTGATGGGCGGCGTCTCGGGCAGTGTCGCCTCCGGATGGTTGGGGCTCAACACAGCGCAGCGCCGGTTGCTGGTGGCTTGCGGGGCGGGCGCCGGCTTGGCCGCCGTCTACAACGTGCCCCTCGGGGGAGCGTTGTTCACTGCCGAGTTGCTCATGGGCTCCATGGCCCTCCCGGTGGTCCTGCCCGCGGTGGCCACGGCGTGGATCGCCACGGCAGTGGCCTGGATCTACCTGCCCCAGCACGCCACCTACCTCAACGTTCCCGCCTTCCACTTCACCGGGTCAGTGCTCACCTGGGCGCTGCTCGCCGGGCCGGTGATCGGGCTGCTGGCCTCGGGTTACATCCGCCTCATCGGCTGGGTGTCCCACCACCGTCTCACCGGGGCAATGGCAGCAGCGGGACCTCTCCTGGCGTTCAGCATCCTCGGGGTCATCGGAATCGCCTACCCGGCCCTTTTCGGCAACGGCAAGGACATGGCCCACCGGGCGTTCCTCGGCCAGGGCACCCTGCTGGCGCTCGCCGCCCTCTTCGCGCTGAAGCCACTGGTCACGGCGCTGTGCCTGGGCAGTGGCGCCTCAGGTGGCCTGTTCACCCCGTTCTTGAGCACGGGGGCGGTCTTCGGGGCGTTCACCGGGATCGCGTGGTCCATGCTGTGGCCCGGCTCGCCGGTCGGGGCGTTCGCGCTCATCGGCGCCGCCGCCATGCTCGGCGCTTCGATCCAGGCTCCCCTCGCCGGGCTGGTGCTCGTCCTCGAGTTGACCCACAGCGGCTTCGAGCTGATGGTCCCCATCATGGCCGCCACGTTCGTCGCTGCCGCCATCGCCCGCCACATCGACGGCTACTCCATCTACTCCGCCCGCCTCCCCGCCCGCCACTGATCACCGTGCCGAGCCCCCATGGGCGCCGCCGGCCCGCTCAGGTACAGATGAGCGGGCCGGCCGGGCGCTCTAGCGGCGGCGGAAGAGCCGCCCCAGCGCCGACGTCCGCTCCGATGCAACCCGGGGGTGGCCGGGGCAGCGGTCAGCCATCGGCACCGACGCCATCACCTGCTTGACGTGCTGGCCGCATCCGGCCCACGTCGTCCTGCCACAAGTCCTGCACTTCACCGCACGACACATCAGGCGACCATCCTCCTCGAAGTAGCGATTCTGGCAGTATACCCCCCAGGGTGTCTGAGGTGAACGCGGTTGGCGTAGCGGTTCACGCCGCCGTGACGGCGAGCCGGGTGCTCAGCCAGGACTGCAATGCCAGGCCGGTGGTGGCGCCGACCTGACGGCCGAGCACCGCACCGGCCCTGAGGAGGAGCAGGGTCGGGATGCCCTGCACCCCGTAGGCGGCGGCGACGTCCGGCATTTCGTCGACGTTGACCTTGACCACCTCGAGCTGGCCGGCAAGAGCGGTCGCGGCAGCTTCGACGGCGGGGCCGACCATCCGGCACGGCCCGCACCAAGGGGCCCAGAAGTCGACCAGCACCGGCACCGGGGAGTTGGTGAACCTGTCGAAGTCGCCCGGTCGGGCGTCGACGACCCACGGCAACGGTGCCTTGCAGCGGGCGCAGCGAGGTGTGCCCGCTGCTACGTCGGGCACCCTGTTGCGGACTGCGCATGCCGGGCAGGCGACGGTGGTGCTCACCGCTGCGACGCGGCGACGCCGGCGAGCTCGTTGAGGGCTTCGCCGACGAGACGGCTGGCCTCCTCGGCGATGGGAGCGAGATCAGCGTTGCCCGGCACGCTCGCCATGATCGAAGGATCCAGCGCATCCACGATCACCCCGCCGCCATCGGCTGCCCGGACCACCACGTTGCACGGCAGGAGCAGGCCGATCTCCCGCTCCGTGTCCAAGGCCCGCCGCGCCAGGTTGGGGTTGCAGGCGCCGATGATCAGGTAGGGCTCCATCTCGGCGCCGAGCTTCTCCTGCAGGGTGGCCCTCACGTCGATCTCGGTGAGCGCCCCGAAGCCGTGCTGCTTGAACACCTCCTTGACCCTGGGAACGGCCTCCTCGTAGGGCAGGTCCAAGCGAACTGTCTTCGCATACGCCATGGTTCTCCTTCCTCGGCTCGAGACGCGCCCGTGCGGGGGAGATACCCCGTAGGGTACTGTGGGCAACGTGGATTGGTGGCCGGCTATTCCCCGGCCTTCCGCTGACCGGTCGTGAAGCCGTGCGCCGCGTACACCGCTTGGACGACCTGGCCGCAGAGATGATCGACGAA
>JAJZJY010000139.1 GCA_021809885.1 Actinomycetes bacterium | reverse complement strand
CCGTCACCGTGATCCAGATGAAGATGAGGCCCACGATGATGAACCCGACGGTCGAGAAGTTGTTGCCGTGGTTCCAGAAGATCTCCATGCCGGCGATGGCGGACAGGGCGAGCGTCCCGCCGATCCACACCGGGTTGGTGATCCAGTAGAGGAAGTTGTTGACCGCCCCGGCGAGGTGGCCAAAAGCCAGCCGCGTCCAGAGGTACTCGCCGCCCTCCTGGGGGAAGGTCGTACCCAACTCGGCGAAGAGGAGCGCCTGGGGCACGAAGAAGATCACGGCCAGGACGATCATCCACGTGAGCGCCTGCCCCCCTCCCCGGGCCACCGACGCGATCGTGTCCACGCCGACGAGCGTGCAGATCAGGAAGAAGAAGATGTCGAAGCGCCCGAAATGCTTGCGGAGCTTGCTCCGTTCGACCTGGGCGGCCGCTGTCAGTTCGAAGTCGATGGCCATTGGTGACCCTCCCCCGGGTGCAAGCTCATCTGGGATGGGAGCGAACGTTAGCCCAGTTGGCCCGGATGCGGGCGAGGATCGCAACCGCCGTGGCGGCGATCGGCCGGTTGAGCCGGACTGCCCGGAAACGGCGTGCCATCCCGGGCACCCGGTGCGGGTGGGCCGGCAATGCTGATCATCGACGCCGCCAATGTGATCGGCAGCCGGCCGACGGGCTGGTGGCGCGACCGGGCGGGGGCTGCCGCCGATCTCGTTCGGCGCGTCCGCGCCGCTGTCGGCGCGGGCCGGCTGCCACCGCCCGTCGTCGTCGTCCTGGAGGGCGCAGCACGCGCCGGCGAGCCGGAGGGCTCTGCCGGCGGCGTCCAGGTGATCCACGCTCGGGGCGGCGGCGACGATCGGATCGCAGCGCTCGTCGGCGGCGCCGCAGGAGGCGTGGTGGTCGTCACGGCGGATCGGGAGCTGCGCCGGCGGGTCGAGGCCGGCGGAGCCGTGGTGCACGGTCCCAGATGGGTCTGGGAGCAGGTGGACGCCACGGGGTGAGGGGCCGTAGGCCCGCCCCGGGTCAGGGCGGGTCACGGGGGGTCAGGGCGGGTCACGGGGGGTCAGGGCGTCGGCTGCGCCATCACCAGCCGCTCGCGGAGCACCACCACCGCAGGGCCGGGGACGTCGAGCGCCCAGGCCAGGTCGGTGCCCAGCACGCCCGGGCTCGACAGGCGGACCGGTAATCCGGCGGCGCCGGCCAGGGCGACCAGGTCGGGCCCGTGGAGGTCGACGGCGCAGGTCGCACCGAAGGAGTCGCTCTGGTATTCCCGTAGTATCCCATAGCCGCCGTCGTCGACGACGAGCAGTGCGACGTCGAGGCCGTGCTGGCGGGCGGAGGCCAGCTCGGCGAGTCCGTAGGACAGCCCGCCGTCGCCCACCACCGCCAGCACCTTGTTCTCCGGCAGCGCGAGCGACGCACCCATCGCCGCCGGCCACGCGTAGCCGAGGGTGCCCGACCCGAGCGGGTACAGCCACCGCCGGGGCGCGGGTGGCGCCTGGTGGGCGGCGGACCAGTAGCCGAGGATCGTCATGTCGTAGGCCTGCACCGCGTCGGCGGGGACCGTCCTGGCGATCGTGTCCAGCAGTCCCCGCTCCAGCTGGCGCCCCTGCGCCGCCAGGCCGGCGTCGACCTCCCGGCGGAGCTCCGACACGGCCGACCGGCCCCAGCCAGCGGGGGTGGACCCCGCCGCCACGCGAGCGAGAAGGGCCCGCAGGACGGCACGGGCGTCGCCGACCAGCGGGAGGGCCGGATACGTCGTGCCGATCCGCCCCGGGTCGCAGTCGACGTGCACGAGGGTGCCGGAGAGGCGCAGGGTGTGCTGGCGGGTCGTCTCAGCGCCGAGCTCCGTGCCGACGGCGAGTACCGCATCCGCTCCGCCGACGAGGCGGGCGAAGGCGCCCTCGTCGCAACCGGAGCCGGCAGCGAGCGGGTGGCCGGCGGGGACGGCACCGCGACCCATGTACGTAGTCGCCACCGGCGCGCCGAGGCGTTGGGCGAGCTCGACGACCTCCTCCCACGCACCCGAGCGGATCACGCCGCCGCCGGCCCAGAGGACCGGCCGGCTCGCGCGCGAGAGGAGGGCGGCGACGGCATCGAGCTCCCGAGCCGTGGGCGACGGGGGCGGCGCCGGCGAGCCGTCGAGGACGTCGGGTACCTCCAGGCTGGTCTCGGCGGTGAGCAGGTCGACAGGGATCTCGACGGCCACCGGGCCTGTCGGAGGGGTCGCCGCACGCCGCCACGCCTCCGCCAGTGTCCCGGCCAACCCCTCCAGGCTGCGGGCGCGCGCCGCCCACTTCACGAGCGGGGTGAAGCTCCCCAGCTGGTCGGGGAGCTCGTGCAACCAGCCGCTGTCGCGCCCGAGCCTGTCGGAGGGGATCTGCGACATGACGGCGACCACCGGCACGTGGGAGCTGGCCGCCTCCATGATCCCGGTGAGGGAGTTGAGCGCACCGGGACCCGTTGAGAGGATCACCGGTGCGGGCCGTCCCGTCACCCGGGCCCAGCCGTCGGCGGCGAAGGTGGCGGACAGCTCGGTGCGGAAACTGACGGCCCGGAGCCCCGTCCGGCGCAGGCCTTCCCACATGCCGAGAGCGTGGACACCGGGAAGGCCGAAGACCGTCTCGGCGCCGAGGGCCGCCAGCGAGCGTGCGACCAGCTCGCCCCCCAAACGCTTGGGGCCGGCAATCACGGCTTCGGTCGGTTGCGGTCCATCGACGTCCCCCCTGCGCTCGAGTCCCCGAGGCTACTGACTCGCGAGTCAGTAGGACGCTAGCATCCAGCGATGGCCCGCAAGAGCCTCGAGTTGCGCCGCGAGGAGATCCTCGCCGAGGCGGCGCGCCAGTTGCAACGCCACGGGCCGGCGGCGTTGCGGGCCGCGGACGTCGCCGGCGCCCTCGGGGTCAGCACGGCGTTGATCTTCTACCACTTCGACACCAAGGAACGCCTGCTCGCCGAGACGTTCGGCTTCTCGGCGCAGCGCGACCTGGATCGCCTCGACGCCGTCCTCGCCGGTCCCGGCACCGCCCTCGAGCGCTTGTGGGCGGTGCTCGACCTCTACGCCCCGACGGGCGACGCCTCCGGCTGGGTGCTGTGGATCGACGGCTGGTCGGCGGCGCAGCGCGACGACGCTCTGCGCGCCGTCGTCGGCCGGCTCGACCGTCGCTGGAAGCGGGCGATCGCGTCCCTCGTCCGGGAAGTGGCCAGCGGGGGCGGCGTGGACGCCGGCGCCGCGGCCACGAGGATCACCGCACTGCTCGACGGCCTAGCGGTGCAGCGCGTAGTCCGCCGGGAGGCGCTCGGTGCGGCGCGTGTGCGCCAGTGGGTGCGCGCCTTCGTCGCTGGCGAGCTCGGACTCCCGCCCGACGCTATACTGACTCACCAGTCAGTAAGGAAGGGGATCGAGTGAGCGAGCTGCCGACCGACGTCTACCCGCTCTCGGAGGAGCAACTGGGCATCGCCGAGCTGTGCCGGGACTTCGCCCGGAGGGAGATCCGCCCCCGAGCGCGCGCCGTTGACGAGGCGGACGTCGAGACGCCGTGGGACCTGTGGTACAAGGCTGCCGAGGCGGGGATCGCGTCGTTCATGATTCCGTCAGAGTACGGGGGCGGCGGATGCACAGACGTCTTCACGCAGTGCCTCGTCCAGGAGGAGCTCTGCTACGGCGACCTGGGGATCGGCAACCTGCTGTGCTCCGGCGGCTTCTTCGCCGACCCGATCATCGAGCTCGGGACCGACGACCAGAAGAAGCGGTGGCTGACACCGCTGTGCGGTCCGCGCCCCCCCATGACCGCCCTGGCCACCACGGAACCCGACGCCGGCTCCGACGCCGCCGCCATCCGCACCACGGCCACGCGCGACGGCGGCGGTTACCTCGTCAACGGGTCCAAGGCGTGGATCTCCAATGCCGGCGAGGCGGAGCTGTACGCCGTGTTCGCCAAGACCAACCCCGATGCCCGCGCCCGCGGGGTGACCGCATTCCTGCTGGAGAAGGCCACGCCCGGCCTGTCGTTCGGACCGCCGATGCGCAAGATGGGCCAACGCGCCATCGTGTGCCGCGAGATGTTCCTCTCCGACGTGTTCGTGCCCGAGGACCAGCGCCTCGGCGAGGAGGGCACCGGCTTCGTCGGGCTGATGCGGACCTTCGACATCTCCCGCGTCGTCCTCGGCGCCGCCGCCGTGGGTCTGGCGCGCGCCGCCCTCGATCACGCGACGGCGTACGCGAAGCAGCGGGTGGCCTTTGGGGCGCCGATACTCCAGCACCAGGCCGTCGCCTTCCGGCTGGCGGACATGGCCACCCGGGTCGAAGCGGCAAGGCTGCTCGTCTGGCGCGCCGCCCGCCGCCTCGACGCAGGGCTGCCGTCCACGTCGCTCGCCGCGATGGCGAAGCTCACCGCTTCGGAGACAGCCGTCTGGTGTGCCTGGGCGGCGATGCAGACCCTCGGCGGGTGGGGTTACTCCCGCGAGCATCCCGTCGAGCAGTGGCTCCGGGACGCCAAGTTGGAGGAGATCGAGGAAGGGACGTCGGACATCATGCGACTCGTGATCGCTCGGGGGCTGGTGTGAGCTCTCGGGCCGGCGCAGCGGGCGGCGGCGCCGGCGACGAGTCGGCCACCCGGCCGCCGTACCTGTCGGTCGCCTGGACCGACGAGGTGACCGGCCGGCGCGGCTACCTCGTGATCGACCGCACCGTGCGGGGACTCTGCAGCGGCGGCTTGCGCATGCGTGCCGGTTGCACCATGGAGGAGGTCCGCGGCCTGGCCGAGGCCATGACCTCGAAGGAGGCGCTCAACTACAGCCCCGGCGCACGGTACATCCCTCTCGGCGGTGCCAAGGGTGGCATCGACTGCGATCCTCGGGACCCCGGCGCCCAGGGGATGCTCACCCGCTATCTGGTCGCCGTTCGCCCCTACCTGGAGCGCCATTGGGCGACCGGCGAGGACCTCGGGCTCACCCAGGCGATGATCGACCGGGCCGTCGCCGACGTCGGCCTCGACAGCTCCATCCAAGCGATCTACCCCTACCTCGACGACCGAGAGGCAGCGGTGGATCGGCTGGCGACCGGGTTTGCTGTGACCGTCGACGGCATCGGCCTCGACACCCTCGTCGGCGGCTACGGGGTGGCTACCGCTGCGCTCACCGCCTTGGACGGGACGGGAAGGCAACGAGGAGGCATCCGGGCATTCGTACAGGGTTTCGGGTCGATGGGAGGGGCTGCGGCGCGCTTTCTGGCTCGCGCCGGTGTCCGGGTTGTGGGTGTCTCCGACGCCGACGGTGTCATTGCCAACAGCGAGGGGCTCGACGTCGAACGGCTGCTCCGCCACCGCGACGACCTCGGCTCGATCGACCGGGCCGGCGGCCTCGGCTCCGGCGACGCCACGCTGCCCCGGGACGCCTGGCTCGATGTCGACGCCGAGCTGCTCGTCCCTGCCGCCGTCTCCTACAGCATCGACGGCCACAACGCGGGGGCAGTCCGCGCCGAGCTCGTGGTGGAGGCCGCCAACCTCCCCGTCACGCCGGCGGCAGAGAGCGCCCTCGTCCAGCGCGGCGTCACCATCGTCCCTGACGTGGTGGCCAACTCGGCCACCAACTCCTGGTGGTGGTGGACTCTCTTCGGCGACATCGGCCCAACGGCCGATGAGGCCTTCGCCAAGATCGATCGAGCCATGGGTGATCTGGTGCACCGTGTCCTCGAGCGGGCCGCCGACGACGGCACTACACCCCGCCGTGCCGCCCACGCCATCGCCGGGGAGAACCTGGAGGAGATCGTCCGGCGGTTTGGGGTCCACCGGCCGGCTCGCCTGGATCAGCGTTAACGTTAACGTCGGCGTCAGCGTCAGCGTCAGCATCAGCGGGTCAGCTCAGGCCGGTTTCTCGGCGACGTCCTGCGTTCCGGGCGACACCACGTCACGAAAACGTGACCGCTTGTCGCCGGGAAAGCTCCATGTCGCCGGGAACCAACGACGCAGACGGCGCATGTGCCCTTCCGACGGCGGATCCCTCGACCTCAGGCGGCCCGTTGCACGGCGGCGAGCAGGTTGGTCGTCCAACGCAGCGCGGCGACGTATCCCTTCTCGGCCATCCGCAACTCAACCCGGGTGCGGAGCCCGGCGGACGGCTCCCCTCGCTCCCAGTCGACGACGTCGCCGAGGAGCCGGCCGAGGGGCCCAGCGAGGTCCACGGCAGCAGCGACGATGTCGGGGGCCAACCCCAGGTGGACGATGACCTCCCGAAGGGGCGCCTGCAGCAGCAGGTCGAGCGCGGAGACCATCCCGACGGTGAAGGCCTCGTCGCGCAGGTGGGGGTACGCGTCGCCGGCGAGGAGCTCACACATCTTCGCTCGCGTCATCGCGATCATCACCTGCTCCGACGGCGCCCGCTCGGTGTCGGTTGCCAACATCAGCACCAGCCAGCCGCGGAGTCGCTGGCGACCGAGCAGCGAAACGGCCTCGCGGATGGATCGCACCCCCCGCGCTCTCCTGTCGCCGCCGGCGGCGCCGGCGACGCGCAGGAGGCGGTAGCTGAGGGCGGCGTCGCTCTCGACGATCCGCTCGAGCTCCCGGGTGGGGGTATCGGGGTTGCAGACCTCTCCGATCAGCTGCATGAGGGTCACAGGGTTGGGAGGCATGTCCGGGCCGCCGACCAGCTGTGGTCGTGACAGCAGGTACCCCTGGAACAGGTGGAAGCCGAGGTCGCGGCACACCTCCAGTTGCTCGTAGGTCTCGACCTTCTCAGCGACCAACTGCACCCCGCAGGGCGCGAGCAGGTCTACTTGCGTGGCGAGCTGCTGGCGGGGAAGGGTCAGGATGTCGAGCTTCACGAAGGTCGCGGCATCGAGGAGCTCGTCGCCGCCATCGTTCCACCGGTGGCCGTCCAAGGCGATGGCGTAGCCGGAGCGAGCGAGCCGAGCACACCCGGCGACCACCTCAGGATCGCCAGCCACGCTCCGGGGGACTTCCAGGACGATGCGGTCGGGTGGCAGTGGGAGCTCCAGGTCCCCGACGAGGAAGGCCCGGGATGCGTTGACGAACGCTTTGCGGTCGCCGACCACCCCGGCGAGGCCGAGGTCGAGGGCGGTGCGGACGAGCACCTCCGAGGTCATGGCGTCGTCGTCCGGCCCCCCGCTGCGATCGCCGCGGAACAGCAACTCGTAGCCCACGACGTCGAGGTTCGCGTCGAAGATCGGCTGCCGACCGACCATGAACCGACCTGCCATGCGTTCCTCCTGACGGCCACACCTCCGCGCGACGCCGTCTCCACCCTGGTACTCGGCATCCGGGGCTCCGGCATTGAGCCCGTCAAAGAGACTGACGCGGGTGCGATGATCGCAGCACGGCCGGCACCGGGAACCCACTCCGCGTGGCACGCTGGTCTCGGTCCGGGTCGCAACCACCGCGAGGAGGTACAGGTGTACGAGCGCTTCACCGACCGAGCCCGGCGAGTCCTGGTCCTGGCCCAGGAAGAGGCCCGGCTGCTCAACCACAACTTCCTCGGCACCGAGCACATCCTGCTCGGGCTCATCCACGAGGGTGAGGGCGTCGCCGCCAAGGCGCTCGAGTCGCTCGGCATCAGCCTCGAGGCGGTGCGCGAGAAGGTCGCCATCCGGCCCGCCGGGTCGTCGACGACCGGGTCGCCGCCGTTCACGCCGCGGGCGAAGAAGGTCCTCGAGCTGTCGCTCCGTGAGGCGCTGCAGCTCGGCCACAACTACATCGGCACCGAGCACATGCTCCTCGGCCTCGTGCGCGAGGGCGAAGGCGTCGCCGCCCAGGTGCTCGTCAGCCTCGGCGCCGACCTCTCCCGGGTCCGCCAGCAGGTGATCCAGCTGCTGCGGGGCTACCAGCCGGCGAGCCACGAGCAGGTCAGCGAGGCCGCCCCCACCGACATCTACCACACGTTCGAGGGGGCCGAGGCGGCGGGTCCTCGAGGGGGACGGGCGGGGCCGGGCGGTCCACGCTGCGGGCGCTGCCACGCTGCCCTGGAGGGCAGCGTCGGCTACCGGATCCTCGCCGTGCCACCCACCGACGCCGGCGCAGGACTCGACCCGGTCGACGTGTTCTTCATCTACTGCCTCGGCTGCGGCGACGTCGTCGCCCACCGGCCTGTAGCAGACACCCGCGGTCCCTGAGCTGCCGGCAGAGCCTTCTTCCCGGGCAGCACCGGGCTCCCGACGCTCCGCTCACCATTCGTCCCCGTAGGGAAAGGGCGACGAGATCGCCGCCCCCTCCTGGAAGCGGCCGGGACGGAACGGGGTGATGTCGACGGCGCCGGCTGGGGTCCCGGTGAACAGGGCGGCCACGGCCTCCCCGATGGCCGGCGACACCTTGAACCCGGTACCCGACAGCCCCGTGGCCAGGACCAGCCCCTCCCAGCCGGGTAGCGCCCCGAGCAGTGGCCGCCCGTCGGGAGTCATGTCGAGCACGCCGGTCGTGGCTCCCGTGATGCCGGCGTCGGCGAGGGCAGGCACCCGCCCGGTGGCGGCCTCGACGAGGTCGGCCACATCCTCGACGGGGGCCGAGGGCGCCACGCCGTCGGGGTCGACGCCCCGCCGGCCGCCGAACTCGTCGCCGACGAGGGTCCGGTCGAAGCCGCTGCCCTCCGGACGCATGTAGGTCCGGGTCACCGAGTCGATCACCGCTACGGGCGCGCCGGCGCCGGGCGCGTGGCGGACATGGGCGACGCGGTGC
>JAJZJY010000138.1 GCA_021809885.1 Actinomycetes bacterium | reverse complement strand
TACCGCGACGGACGGCGCTGACATGCGCTCAATCGGCCCGGGGGTAGCAAAGTGCCCAGATCGGGGTCCTAGGGAAGAATCGGGCCACCCGAGACACGGCGGCCGTCAGCCCGCGGCCTTCCGGCGCCCGACCCGCCCGGCGGGCGTGGTCCCGCCCCACACGCCGTGGCGCTCGTGGGCGCCCGCCTCCCGGCAGGGCTCGACGACGGGGCAGGCGGCGCAGAGGGCGAGGGCCGGGGCGTAGTCGGCGGCGGTGGTGCCCCGCCCGTGGCTCGGGTACATGACCTCGGTCTGTCCCCGGCAGGCAGCTGTCTGACGCCACCGCGCTTCGCGGGCACGAGCGATGTCGGCGAGCGCGGACAGGTTGAGGGTGGTCCTGGTGCTCGTGGGACCCACCGGCGTCGCCACGGCGACAGCCAGGCGGCGCTTCTGGTCGAGCGCGTGGACCTCGCAAAGACCGTCTCGTTCCGCCGGCGCCAAACAGCCGGTCCGGCGGCAGACCTGACCGCGAGCGCGGGCCGTTGGTAGCTGACCAGGCGAGCTGGCGTAGCCCGTAGGGGCGCCCATCAGGGGCGCAGAGTACGGCCCGATGGTGCCGGCGCCGCGGACCTACCTGCGGGCGAGAACGGGCGCCCAGCCCGCGCCAGTGCGCTGGGAGACGAGCCCGGAACGACCGCATGTCGGGCACGGCTCTCGCTCCGGTTTGTTGTCGTCGACGGTCGTCGGAATGGTCATCTCGTGACCGCAGCGCCACCGGCCGAGGGCACCGCGGATCACCCATGCGCCCGGTGGAGAGGGCTCGGGTGGCGCCGGTGCTCGGAGTGGTGGCCGGGCTGCGCAACGGCACGCTCGCCGGCCCGGCACCTACCGTCGGGCTGCGCGACGACGGACAAGGACTCTTCTACCGAGGGAGAGTCAACGGCCTGTTCGGCGAGTCCGGCGACGGCAAGACCTGGGTTGCCCTGTCCTGCGCCGTGCAGGAGGTCCGGACCGGCCGTCACGTCGTCATGCTCGATTTCGAGGACAACGCGCCGGGCATCGTGCAGAGGCTCCTTGATCTCGGCGCCACCGAGGAAGAGATCACCGAGCGGTTCCACTGCGTACGGCCGAGCGATACGTACGGCTTCGACGCGGCGGAGCGGTTGGCAGAGCTGGTCGCCAGCACGTCTCCCTCCTTGGCGATCCTTGACTCCACCGGCGAGGCGATGTCCCTCGACGGAGTGAATCCCCGAGCTGACCGTCGAGTCGCCGGGTCGCACCCTGGTTGCATGCAGCAGCGTCCGGCGCGAAACTCTCGGAACCGGAAGGTGCACAGGCACCGACGAAAAGGCAAAACCTTCGCGAGAAGGTGACGCAAAGTCACGGGACTCTCCGAGTCAGCCGGACTGCCGAAGCGGTAGCGCCCCCTATGGGCGAACTTCCCGAGCGGCAGCCTCTGATGCGGTAGCCCCTATAGGGAAGAGAGCATGGGATGGGGATCCGATGTGGTGGAGTTGGGAAGCTTCGCGCGCTGCTTGTGGCATCACTGGGTCTCGTGGTGATCCTGGGGTTTGCATGGCTGGAACTGCCCAGTCCATCCCGGGCGGGCCAGGCAGCACACGACGCGGCTTCGCTACGCACCGACGCGAAGACCGCCACGCTCGCTGCGGCGCAGCTCAGCTCCGCTACCTGGTACGCGCCCTATGTCGACGCCACGCTGCCGCCGGAGTACCAGTCAGCCGACCGCTCGATTAACCCTGCCGGCCAGACCGCCTTCGGGTTCATCGTGGCCACACGGAACGCGAAGTGCACGCCGTCGTGGGGCGACTACTTCTCCCTCTCGGGTATCAACAGCTCGACACTGCACCTCGGCTCGGTGATCTCCGCGATGCGGGCCGAGGGCGAGCTGCCGATCGTGTCGTTCGGCGGCGAAGCCAACCAGCCGCTCGCTGACGCCTGCACCACAGCGAGTGCGCTCGCGTCTGCCTACGAACAGGTGATCAACGCGTATGGCCTGAAGGTCGTGGACTTCGACATCGAAGGAGCGGCCCAAGGTGACACCGCCGGCCTCGCCCGCCAGGCCCAAGCAATCAAGGCGGTCCAAGCACGGGCGGCCGCGCAGGGCTCGTCGCTCGGTGTCTGGTTGACGCTCCCGGTCGCGGTCACAGGGATGCTGCCCGTTGCCGAGAACGTGGTGAACACGATGCTCAACGGGGGGGTCGCGATCTCAGGTGTGAACCTGATGACGATGTACTTCTCGCCGTCTCCAGGTGACGGGGCCCCAATGCTCACCGCGGTGGAGGGAGCGCTGAACGCGTCGCACACGCAGCTCCAAAAGCTCTTCGCGAGCCACGGGATCGACCTCAGCTCTGCCCAAGTGTGGCACCACATGGGCGCGACCGTCCAGATCGGTCAGGCTGGCGTAGCCAACCAGGCCTTTACTGTGACAGACGCCCAGGGGCTCGTCAGTTTCGCTGAGGCCCATGCGATCGGCCGGATCTCAGACTGGTCGGCAAACCAGGACACGCCGTGCGGATCGGCCTCGAACCCGACGGTCGGCGGCTACTCCACATACTGCTCGGGTGTCGTCCAAACCCCGGGTCAGTTCGGGCAAATATTCGGTCAGCTGACCGGTTCGGCCACCGTCACGTCACTCCTTCACGCCGCGGGTACCGCCACAACCGAACCGTCCGGCTCTGGATCGACAGCACCTCCGACGACCACGACCGCGCCGCCCAGCACGACGACGACTACGACCGCGCCGCCCAGCACGACGACGACTACGACCGCGCCCCCCGGGTCCGCCGCGGACCCCTCGTCGTGGTCTTCCACGATCGCGTATCCCGCCGGCTCGTACGTCGAGTACGGCGGCGGAGTCTACGAAGCCAAGTGGTGGAGCCGGGGCGACGCACCGACGACCCATGTCGCCCACCCCTGGGACACCCCATGGGAACTCGTCTCGGCGGGCGCCAGCGATCCGCCGCCGCCGAGCGATCCGCCGCCGCCGAGCGATCCGCCGCCGCCGAGCGGCATCACCGCGTCGTACCCCGCGTGGTCGACGACAGTGCCCTACCCGGCCGGGTACCTAGTGGAGCGATCGGGAGACGTGTACAAGGCCAAGTGGTGGAACAAGGGTGACGACCCTGCGCAGGCGGCAGCCGAGCCGTGGGACACCCCGTGGACCCTCGTCGGCCCTGTGGCACCCGGAACCCAGGCTTGGGTCCCCCCGACCCTCCCGGCCGGCACCTATCCCGCATGGTCGGTGACCACCACCTACGTGGCGGGTCAGGACGTGTTGTTCAACGGTGTGCCTTTCCAGTCCAAGTGGTGGAACAACGGCGACTCTCCCGCTGGCGAGGCCGCCGACCCTTCCGGCTCGCCATGGAAGCCTCTCTTCACGGTGCCTGGAGAGCCTGCGGGGTAGCACCCCGTGGGGGTCCAGGCCGGGCACGGCAAGCCCGGCGCGATGGCCGCCAGCGAACGCGATGGCCGCCAGTGAAACGGCGCCTCTTTTGCGCTGAGTGCACACGACCTGGGGCCAACTGGGCGTCCCGGGTAGCGCGAAGGGAATCTGTCAGCTCTTGGGCTTGTGTGAACTAGACAGACCGCTACGTCCTTGCCGCCCATTGACAAGGTCATGCAACGTACATTGATCCCCTGCCGCGCGGTTCGTGCATAACGCCACCGCGTTAGTATTCCAGCCCTGCCTCGGTACGCAACTTCGTCGGGTCCGAGACGTCGCGAAGCGGAGGAGTCAAGAACGTGTCGGTCATCCCGACCCAATCGACAAGAGGGCCGGAAGCGCCCTCTACTAGTAGCGCTAGCGCTAGCGGCCGCAGGCAGTGGGGAGCGGATCGCAGATCGTCGCACGTCTCCGCTGTTGCGCCGCCCGTGAGCGAACGGCGAGTTGCACTCGCTCGGCTCGCGATCGTCGTGACGGTGGCTGCCTGGCTCGGTTACTTCGGCGTATGGCTGTTCACCGATCTCTTGAATTCGGCGCACTCAACGGCTGTCGACCGCGCTGAGTCGATCATGTACTTGGTTGTCGTCACTCTGCCGACGGCATCCGCCCTTGCATATCTGCTGGCAAGGCTGGGCTTCTTCTATCGATCTCGCAGCCATCACCGAAGCTCCAGGCGGGAGCTCGATGACTTCTTCGACACTACGTCGCGCTCGTTGACGGTGATCGTTCCCTCGTACCAGGAGGAGACGCGGGTCATCCGGACCACGCTGCTGTCGGCAGCGCTGCAGGAGTATCCCAACAAGCGGATCACTCTCCTCATCGACGACCCACCCGCGCCTCGCCTCCGGCGCGCGCGCGACCTCCTTGATGGCGCTCGCTCGCTGCCTGGTGAGATCGAGCGCCTCCTTGCCACCCCAGCGTCGAACTCCTCGGAGGCACTGCGAACGTTCGAGGACCACGTCCAGCGCGGCCTCGCGCTCGACGAGCAGGACATGCTGCGCCTCGCCGAGAGCTACGAAGGAGCTGCGTCATGGCTCCAGCAGATGGCTTCGACATACGAGCTTGTCGACCACACCGACATCTTCTTCGTGAACGAGGTCCTGTTCGGGCTGGCGAGAGATTTCACGACCGTTGCCGACGCCGTTCGTCAGGCGGCCAGCGAAGAGGTCGTCCTCCCCGTGCCGCGCATGCGACAGCTCTATCGCCGCTTAGCGTGGACGTTCCGCGTGCAGGTGACGAGCTTCGAGCGCAAACGGTATGTGTCGCTTTCGAGCGAGCCGAACAAGGCGTCGAACCTGAACAGCTACATCGGCTTGATGGGCGGCAACTACCGGGAGTTGCAGACGCCGAGCGGGTTTGCGCTTGTGCCTTCGGGACCCGCCGACGCGGATCTCGCGGTCCCCGAGCCGGACTACGTGCTCACGCTCGACGCAGACAGCGTATTGCTGCCGGAGTACTGCCTGCGCCTCGTCCACCAGCTCGAGCAGGCCGAGCACCACGACGTAGCGATCGCTCAAACCCCCTATACGGCGTTCCCTGGAGCTGCGACCCGCCTCGAGCGGATCGCCGGAGCGACCACCGATCTCCAGCACATCGTGCACCAAGGCCTCACGTACTACGACGCGACGTTCTGGGTTGGCGCGAACGCAGTCATTCGAAAGGAGGCGCTCAACGACATCGCGCAGAAGTCCTACATCGGCGACTGGGAGGTCCGTAAGTACATCAGCGATCACACGGTGATCGAGGACACTGAGTCCACCATCGACATGGGCATCCACGGATGGAGGCTGCTCAACTACCCTGAGCGGCTCAGTTTTAGCGCGACGCCGCCCGACTTCGGCGCGCTCTGCATCCAGCGGCGTCGTTGGGCGAACGGCGGCCTACTCATCCTGCCCAAGGTCCGTCACCTGTCTCGCGCCCGTCGCGCGAGCGGCTCCCGGGCCCGGTCCAACGAGAAGTTCCTCCGGTGGAACTACATGGCGTCCATCTGTTGGAGCACCGTCAGCCTGCTGGTGCTGCTCGCATTCCCCTTCAACGACACGCTCATCAGCCCGCTCCTCGGCCTCGTTGCGCTCCCATACTTCGCGGCGATGGCATCTGACCTCCACTACTGCGGCTACAAGCGCTCGGACGTGGCCCGAATTTATGGGTTGAATCTGATCTTGCTCCCGGTCAACCTCGCCGGGACGGTGGCCTCGCTCACTCAGGGGCTCACGGCTTCCAAGAGCACCTTTGTCCGGACGCCGAAGGTCCGTGATCGGACGGTGACCCCGGCCTTCTTCCTAGTGGCACCGTACGTGCTGATCTCGCTGGCGGGCTATACCGCGTGGGTGGCATACCGCCATGGCCTCGTGGAGAACCTGGCGTACGCGGTGCTGAACGTCATGCTGGCTCTGTACGCAATCGTGGCCTTCATCGGCATCCGCCACTCGTTGACCGATGCATGGGTCCATTTCAAGTCGCTGCTCTACAAGCGGGAGCGCCCCCGCCGCGTCCTTCCCCACAAGGGCGACACGAGGCAGCCCGCTTTGCCGGCAGTGGATTGGCACGCGGTGCTGCAGGTGGGACCTGTGTACGCTCGCCGCTGGGCGAACGCGACCGGTGTCGGGCTGGTCCGGCACAGTGGAGGCCGCTGGCAGCTCACCAGCGGATCATCGCTCGCCCGGGGCGACGCCCTTGGATTGCCAGCAGCGCTGTGGGATGCGAGCGACGTGAAGACCCCGATGGCCGCCGAACAACCGGGGGACGCTGCTCTCCGGCTCCGAGCCACGAACTTTTCCATCGTCTTCCAGCCGATCGTGGACCTCGAGTCTGCGAACATTGTCGGGTTCGAAGCGCTCGCGCGCTTTGAGGACGGCACGTCGCCCGACCGCTGGCTGGCGCGCGCGGGCAACGATGGGACCGCGACCGATCTCGAGGGCGCGCTCGCCCGGGCTGCCATCGGCGCCGCCGAAATGCTGCCAAGGGGTGGCGTCGTCGGGATCAAGGCATCGGTTGCGCTCATCACCCAGGACGCACGCCTGCTCGAGCGCCTGGAGGCGTTCGGCCGTCCGGTCGTTGTAGAGGTGCCGATCCCGGCATCGACCGATGAGGCCGACGCCCATCTGGCAGCCAGGCTGCTCCCGCCGAACGCCCGATTGGCACTTGACCACGTCGGGCTGGATAGCTGGTGCCTCGAGGTCATCTCCTCGCTTCGTCCAACATTCGTCAAGCTGCGACTCGACACCGTGTCGGGTATAGCGGGCGACTCGCTTCGACAGAGGCAGGTCAAGGCGATCCTGGCCGTCCTCGAGGAGTATGGCGGGAGCATGATTGCCACCGGTATCGAGGCGCTCGACGATCAGCGGGCGATCCGTCAGCTGGGAGTGCGCTTTGGCCAGGGCTACTTTTTCGGGCGTCCGCAAGAGCTCGCCGACGCGGAGGTGCGCTGATGTTCGGGCGCCGCGCCAAGGACCAGGGCGACGCGTCCAGCGCGAGCAGAGCAAACCTTGAGCCTGTGGTCATCTCGCTGGAGGATGAGGAGGAGCCTCGCCCCAAGGTATCGGCACTGCGCGTCCTTGGCGCAGCAGTGCTGATCGGTGGTGGCAGTTACGCAGGGTTCCTTGGCGTGAGCTCGACGCTGCAATCGAAGGAGGCGGGCCACGCGTCAGCCTGGTTTGCCCCGTACGTCGATGTCACGCTGACGCCCACCGACCAGTTCCAGGTCGCGTCGGCCGATCCGGCGCGTCAGAGCGTGCTCGGGTTCATCGTCGCCGCTGGGCCCAAGTCCTGCAGGCCAACGTGGGGCGCGGCCTACAGCCTGCCGCGGGCAAACCAGGCGCTCGCCCTTAGCTCCCGCCTGGTCCAGATGGAGCGTGACGGGGCACAGCCCATCATCTCCTTCGGGGGCGCGAAACACACGAGCCTGGCTGTCGCGTGCACGTCGGCGACCAGCCTGGCTGGCGCGTATGAGTCCGTGGTCAACGCCTACGGCGTGCATGTGGTCGATCTGGATATCGAGGGACCAGCGCTCAACAGCTACGCCGCCGAGCGTCGCCGTGCCGCGGCCCTGCGGCTCGTCCAGCGCGCGGCCGCACAACAACATCGCTCGCTGAACATCTGGCTGACGCTTCCCGTCGAGCCCTCGGGGCTTCAGGGCAACGCACTCTCGGTGGTCAGTTCGATGCTTCGAGACCGCGTCCGGATCGCCGGCATCAACGTCATGGCGATGGACTTCTCGCATTCGCCGAGCGAGGGTCAAACAATGTCGAGCCTTGTGGACGAGGCGCTGAGCTCCACGCATGCCCAGCTCACGCACCTGCTGCCCCGCTACGGGGTACGTATGTCACCCAGCGCGGTCTGGCACCACCTCGGTGTCACGGTGATGATCGGCCAGAACAACGTAGCTGGGCAGCGGTTCGGGGTCTCTGCGGCACGGGCGCTCCGGTCGTTCGTGCTGAGCCACCACATGGCCAGGGTCTCGATGTGGTCGCTGAACCGCGATCAGCCGTGCGGTTCGAACTTCCCGGTCGATGTCCTCTCCAACACGTGCAGCGGGACGAGCCAGTCGAGCCTCGAGTTCACGCGCATCTTCGGACAGCTGACCGGGTCCGCCTACACGTCGAGCGTCCATCAGGACGCGGTGCTGCAGTCACCACCGCCGGTGACGAACCCTGCGAACGCTCCCTTCCCTTTGTGGAACGGCACAGCGTCGTACTCGGCAGGGTACAAGGTCGTGCGTGATGGCCAGATCTACCAAGCGAAGTGGTACGCGTCGCCTGGAGAGGACCCTGCAGCGCAATACCAGTACTCGTGGCAGAGCCCGTGGGAGTTGCTGGGCCCAGTACTGAAGACCGACCATGCCCCGACCATCCCCCCGCCACCGTCAGGCAGCTATCCGAACTGGTCGGAGGCGACGCCCTATGCCGCTGGTGCTGAGGTCCTCTACCAGGGTCTTCCCTATCGTGCAAAGTGGGCGAACCAGGGCTCGCCGCCGGGTGCCGTCGGCACCCAGTCGGCCTCCACGCCGTGGGTGCCGCTCTACAGCTACCCGGGAGAGCCCGCACCGACATAGTAGCTGGTCTCAGCAGAGCGCTGGCGCCGGTCACCGGTCGCACCCCCATAACCGCCGGGGCAACACTGAAGCGCTGTGTGGTCGACGGCCTCAAGCGAGATGAGTCCCCTCACACTTTCCCGCAGTTCCGGAAAGTTTGAATAGGAGATCGTCTTCTCCACCAGTGCAACCTGCACGAACCGATATGGGTGTGTTCGCGGGGAGTGGCGC
>JAJZJY010000137.1 GCA_021809885.1 Actinomycetes bacterium | reverse complement strand
TACACCGACGCCGACGCGGTGCTCCACGAGGTCGTCAAGCTCCAAGAGCACCTCCTCGCCCAAGACGAGGTGCTCCAACGCCTCCTCGGCGACACGACTGCTCCGGCGACGTCCTGACCGCCGTTGTCGTCGAGGTGAGGTGCGCACGTCATCGAAGGACATCCCGAGAAGGGACGGTGCTACGCGGCTGCCGAGGCAGGTACCGGTACCGGGCGACGACCAGCTCAACCAGGCTCAATGGATGAACGAGCCGAACACCTTGGCCGCGACGAGGAGGGCGGAGGCGACGAGGTAGCCGCGCAGGACGAGCAGGCCTACCCGACGGCCGGTCGACATGGTCGGCTGGGTGAGAAGGTGCAGCGGCGGCATCCGCCAGGTGGCCCGCTCCAGCTGGCGGATCTCCGCACGCCGGTGACGAGCTTCCCCCGACGAGCGCCTGCGGCCCCGTGCCCGCAGCGCCGCCAGCGCGCCGAGGCCACCGATTATGCCAGCAGCGGCGAAGAGCGCCTCGGTGAGTACCACCGCGTCGATGGAGGGGAACAGCGTCGAGATGACGAGGATCATCGACAGCACGACGAGCACCGCGATGATCGTGTAGGCGATCACGTTCTGCCAGGTGTTGTTCACCCAGGGGCCGAGCACCTCGGTGTCGTTGCAGAGCAGCACCAAGAACAAGATGGCCGAGGGGAGCAGGATGCCGGCCAGCACCTGGACGTACTGGGTGAGCGTGCCGAGCAGGTGGTCGCTGCCCACCAGCACGACGGCGCAGGCGAGCACGATCTGGGCGCCGTAGGCGCCGTAGAAGAGGGGTGCCGAGCGGAGAGAGCGGTGCAGGGAGTGTTTCTTGTTGAACGTGTCCCCGAAGGCGTAGGAGGTGGAGAGGGACACCGCACCTGCTCCCAAGACGGCGGCGACGAGCAACATGATGGCAGCGAGCGCCCCGGCGGCCGGCCCGATGGTGGTGCGGATGGCGTCGTTGAACCAGCCCGAGTCGAGGTAGGCGGCCGCGGGCCCGAAGGCCTTGGTGTGGTTGAGCGCGAAGGCGGCGAAGGCGATCATGGCGCCGGCGGCGAGGGTGGTGAGGATCGCCCCGAGCAGGGTCTCGGTGCGCTCGTAGTTGAGCCAGCGCGGGGTGATGCGCTTGTCCACGATGTTGGACTGCTGGAAGAACAGCTGCCAGGGTGCGACGGTCGTGCCGACGACGGCCACGATCACGAGGATCGCCGAGCCGGTCACCCCTCCCTGCACGCCGGGTACGAGACCGTGCAGGATCGGCCCAGCAGAGGGGTGGGCGAGGAGCAGGCACGGGATGACGACGAGGCTGGCGAGCACCATGAGGAGCATGAAGCGCTCCCAGCGGCGGAACCTACCGGTCGCTGCGAACCCGAACAGCATGACCGCGGCGGCGGGGACGCTGACCGACTTGGGGACCCCGAAGTAGGCCATCGCGAAGCGCACGCCGATGAACTCGGTCAAAAGGGTCAAGAAGTTCAAGAGGAACAGGTCGCCGACCGAGAACAGGTTCCAGAACCGCCCGAAGCGTTCCTTGATGAGCCGGGCGTGGCCGACCCCGGTGACCGCCCCGAGGCGGGTGACCATCTCCTGGGCGACGAAGAGCACGACGAACAGCCCGACCAGCACCCACAACAGCGAGGTGCCGTAAACCTGGCCGGCCTGGGTGTAGGTCTGGACACCGCCGGCGTCGTTGTCGCCGGTCATGACGATGAGACCGGGGCCCATGATGGCGGCGAGCGTCACCAGCCGCGGCCACCATCCCCTCCGGGGCGAGCGGTCGTGCATCGAGATGGTGCCGAGCGACCCTTCGATGTCGCCGATGTGGGCGGCGTCGAGGACTGCCGGCGCGAAGTCGAGGTCGTCACGCGGAGCGAGGTGTGCGCCGGCCACCGGGTCGCTGGCGAGGTGTTCGTCGTGGACAGCGGCCGCAGCGCGGCGACGGCCAGGTGGGGCGAGGGTCTTGAACGGCATCGGAGGGTCTTCCTTCCAGACGGCGGCGCGCGGGCACGCCAGGACAAGCGGGGCGGCGCGCCCGCAGGAACAGCTGCAGGCGCCGGGGCGCGCACGACGGTGGGTGCGCAGAAGGTGGCCGGTGACGCTCTCGGTTGGCCGACGGGTGTTCAGCCCGGCGAGGAAAGGAGCGATGCGTTGCTGGCGTCGATCCCCGTCAAGGGACTGGGGAGGCTCAGCGGTGCGTCACACCCGCAACGACCAAGGAGAGCGCCAGGTACTGGGAGGTTCGGATTTCACCTGGCTCACCTCCTCGGAAGGCTCGGGGCTCACATGGCGCCGAGGATGTTACCAGCCTGAAGCACCCGGGCGCCAGCGCCTGTCGTCGCGGCGTGAGGCCGCGACATGGACGGTTCCTCGTGTTGGCACCAACCGCGTGGCGGGGTCTCGGCACCCATCAGGGATGAGGCGGGGCACCGGAGAGCTGGTGGTCGGCGTAGGAGAGGGCTTCTCGCACCAGGCGAGCCACGTGCCCGCCTCTCGTCGAGTAAAGATGGCGGCGGCCGTGGTGGCGGACTGAGACGAGCCCGGCGAGGCGCAGCTTGGCCAGGTGCTGGCTGGCTGCAGCCGGGGTCGTGCCGGCAAGAACGGCGAGGCGACCGACGTCGTGCTCCGCCGTGGCGCACAGCCACAGCAGGCGAAGCCGGGTCGGGTCAGCGAGCAGGCTCAGCGCGTGGACGGCCACCTCGATCTGGTCCGCCGAGGGCAGGTCGAGGTGCGCGGCTCGACCGTCGGAATCCACATCGTCCGCACGACTGCGCATATGTGGGTATCTTAGGCCCGTGAGCCACACCCTGACGTGCGATCGTGACGTCGCCGGTCACCTGGACCCGCTCCCCGAGCCCGGAGCCCCAGAGCCGTTCGCCGGACCTTCCTTCCCGTCGGCCGGCGATCTGCGGCGTGCGCGCCATGGCCTGCTCGCGCTGGGCGAGGTCCGCTTGGCGGCGGTGTCCACGGCGGCGTTCCTCTTCGGGCTGCTGGTGCAGGCGATCGGCGGCCCTCAGGTGGTGACCGGGGCGCTGTTCGCCAGCTGCTATCTGAGCGGCGGCGCACGACCGGCCGTCACCGGTCTCCGGCAGCTGCGAGCGAAGCGCCTGGACGTCGACCTGCTCATGATCGGGGCCGCCATCGTGGCCGCCTCGATCGGCCAGGTGCTCGACGGGGCGCTGCTCGTCGTGATCTTCGCCACCTCCGGCGCCCTCGAAGCGGCGGCGACCAAGCGCACCGCCGACAGCGTCGCCGGCCTCCTCACCCTCGCCCCCGACCAGGCGACCCGGGTCGACCGCCAAGGAAACGAGTCTCTCGTCGATGCGTCGAGCCTGTTGGTCGGCGACGTGGTGCTCGTCCGCCCC
The DNA here is from genome assembly GCA_021809885.1 of Actinomycetes bacterium. Classification (GTDB taxonomy): domain Bacteria; phylum Actinomycetota; class Acidimicrobiia; order Acidimicrobiales; family Palsa-688; genus JAKAQB01. Next base: position 5,344 of record JAJZJY010000137.1, on the reverse strand, counting down.
GGTGAGCGCATCGGTGCCGACGGGCTCGTCGAGGAGGGGGTGAGCGAGGTCGACCAGGCCACCATCACCGGCGAGCCGATCCCAGCGCGCAAGACGGTCGGCGACGAGGTCTTCGCCGGCACGATCAACGGGACCGGGGCGCTGCGGGTGCGGGTCAGCCGGGCGGCGACCGACTCGGTGATCGCCCGCATCGCCGCCTTGGTCAGCGAGGCGAGCGCCACCAAGGCGGGCCGACAGCTCTTCATCGAAAAGGTCGAACAGCGCTACTCGGTGGCGATGGTGGCCGCCACGGTGGCCCTCGTCACCGTGCCTGTCCTGCTCGGCTCGGCGTTCCAGCCGAGCCTGCTGCGGGCGATGACCTTCATGATCGTCGCCTCTCCCTGCGCCGTGGTGCTTGCGACGATGCCACCTTTGCTCTCCGCCATCGCCAACAGCGGTCGCCACGGCCTGTTGGTGAAGAGCGCCGTCGTCATGGAGCGTCTCGCCGACACGACGGTCATCTGCTTCGACAAGACCGGCACCCTCACCGAGGGCTCCCCCAAGGTCGCCGCCATCGAGACACTGGCGCCTTGGCCAGGCGACGCCACCGCCCTGCTCGCACTGGCGGCGTCAGCCGAGAGGCGAAGCGAGCACCCTCTTGCCCGTGCCATCTGCGAGGCAGCAACCGCCACCGGCCTCCGGCTCGCCGAACCCGTCAGCTTCCGGGCCCAGCCCGGCCGTGGCGTCGAAGCGACGATCGCCGGACAGCAGGTGACCGTCACCAGACCGTCCTCCGTCGACGACACCCTCCTCGATGCCACCGTCCGAGCGCACGTCACCGCGTTCGAGACGCGCGGGCTCAGCACCGTCCTCGTCGGAGTCGACGGCGAGATCATGGGGGTCATCGGCTGTGCCGACCGCCTGAGAGCAACCGCCCGCCGAGGCGTCGAAGGCCTCAGCGTTCTCACCGATCGGCCACCGGTGCTGCTCACCGGCGATAACCACCGTGCTGCCCGCATGATCGCCAGCGAGGCCGGGATCACCGATGTGCGAGCCGACCTGCGCCCCGACGACAAGGTCCGCCTCGTCCGAGGCCTCCAGCGCCAAGGCGAGCGGGCGGTGGCCGTGGGCGACGGCATCAACGACGCCCCCGTCCTCGCCGCAGCAGACGTCGGCATCGCCATGGGCCGACGAGGCAGCGACCTCACCCTCGACGCCGCCGACGCCATCGTCGCGCACGAGGACCTGACCACGCTGCCCGCCGCCATCGCCCTGTCCCGCAAGGCCAAGCACGTAGTGGTCCAGAACCTCCTCTTCGCGCTCAGCGCCATCACCGTGCTCGTCACCTTGGACCTGCTCGGCAAGCTCCCCCTCCCCCTCGGCGTCGCCGGCCACGAAGGCTCCACCGTCATCGTCGGCCTCAACGGGCTCCGCCTCCTCTCACCACGATCGTGGCGAGAGGTCGACCGAACCCGTGGTTTGCGCGCCAACCGAACCTGAAGCCGAAACCAAGGCCGGTTCACGCTACGTTCATCTTTGGGTTACTCAACGGACACCCTCGGGACAGGTGCAGGTAGCCCGGCTGGGTCATCCCGGTCGTATCAGCGCAGGCTGATGTCACCGATGCCCGTCGATACGTGCGCGGCGGAAGGAGATGGTTGTGGCCAACACGGCGTCGATCACCGAGCTGTACCGCCCGCTGGACGAGGCGGAGGTGGGCTCCAAGCACTGGCTGACGGTGATCACGGCGGGGATGGGGTTCTTCACCGACGCCTACGACCTGTTCATCATCGGCACCGTCACCGTGCTGCTGACCCTGATCTTCCACCTGAGCACCGGCCAGATCTCCCTGCTGAACTCCATCTTGCTCCTGGCGTCGGTGGCGGGAGCGCTCGTCTTCGGGAAGCTGATGGACCGCCTCGGGCGCAAGCGGATGTACGGCCTGGACGTGGCGATCCTGGTGGTCGGCGCCATCCTGTCCGCGTTCGCGTGGAGCTTCACCTCCCTGCTCCTGTTCCGGATCCTGATCGGTGTCGGCGTCGGCGTCGGCGTCGGCGTCGGGGGCGACTACGCCACCTCGGCGGTCATCACCTCCGAGTACGCCAACAAGAAGGCGCGGGGCCGCCTGGTCGGCACGGTGTTCGCCATGCAGGGCGGCCTACAACCCGTGGCTCGGGACGTTCTTCCGTCTACTCGACGCGATCTGACCGGCACCGAGCCGCCGTTGTCGACCAGCCCAGCCCGGCTGGCGCGTCAGGGACCCCGCGAACCGGTGCGACTCGACCGAGGACGCAGCACCGCGCTGAGAGAGGCGCCCGAATGCGGCTCGACCCGTCAATCAGCTCCCCTCCAACTCGCCACGGGCACCTTGTCGAGGCGTTCCGGACCCGGAAACTACCCACTCACCTTCGGGATCGCTTGTTTGAGGGTTAGCTTAGCGTCAAAGTCTGCACGGGCGGATTCGATCCGCTCGATGTTGTCGTAGGACCATTCCCTGATGACGCCGACGGCGGTGCTGAGCCGGCGGCCGAGATCAGTCAGTGCGTACTTGACCGTGACCGGCACGGTGGGGATCACCGTGCGGGTCAACATGCCGTCGCGCTCCAGACCGCGCAGGGTTTTGGTGAGCATCTTCTGAGTGACGCCTTCGACCTGACGGCGTAGCTCGGAGAAGCGCAGGGTGCCGTGCTGCTCCAAGGCAAGGATGACGAGCATCGTCCACTTGTCCGCAACGCGGTCCAGGACCTGCCGGGTGGGACAGGCCACTTTCATCATGTTCCAGGAGCTGGTATCCATGAGGTACCTATACCACAACCAGGTGCTTACTTCCCAAATCACTCCTTGCGTCTTACGATCTAACAGAGCCAGACATGAGGAGATCAGGACGATGCGTGCGCTGATACCCACCGGCCACCCAGGAAAGCTGGTCGCAATGGACCAGGACGTGGACGAGCCCAACCCGACACCCGACCAAGTGGTCATCGAGGTGGAGGCGTTCTCGATCAATCGCGGCGAGACGTTCCTTCTCCAAACACCCACGCCGGGTTGGCGGCCCGGCAAGGACATCGCAGGCCACGTCATCCGGGCCGCCACGAACGGTCGCGGCCCCGCGGTCGGGGAGCGGGTGGTCGCTCACGGCGATCACAGCGGGTGGGCCGAACGGGCTGCGGTATCCCTCGACAGTGTCGCCATCCTGCCCGACGCCGTACCGCTCGACGCCGCCGCGGCATTACCCCTCGCCGGGCTCACCGCGCTGCGCTTGCTACGTGTTGCCGGACCGTTGTCGAGCAGGCGGGTGCTGCTCACTGGTGCGTCGGGCGGCGTCGGGCACTACCTGGTCGAGTTGGCGGCTCATCAGGGTGCCCTGGTCACCGCGATGACGTCCACTCCCGAGCGCGGCGAGCGGCTGCACCAACTCGGCGCCGCCGACATCGTGCACGACATCGCCTCCGCCTCCACACCATTCGACGTCGTTATGGAGTCAACCGGCGGCGACGCTCTCATGGCGGCACTCCGGGCCGCACGCGCGGGCGGCCTCGTCATTTGGTTCGGCCAAGCCAGCGGCATCGCCCCGGTCCTGGACTTCTTCGATTGGGACATCCCGTTCGGAGTGACCATGCACCGCTTCGGCTACCAGCCCCCCGGCTCATCCGACGCCGCAGACCTAGCCACCCTCGTCCGCCTCGTCGAGCGCGGCAACCTGCACCCCGAGATCGGGCTCCTCCAAGACTGGGCCCAGGCGCCCCAGGCCCTCGAGGCACTGATCCACCGGCAGGTACGCGGAAACGCCGTCCTCACGATCGATCGAGTCACGTAAAGGGACACGCAATCGACACGCCTGGAGGAAGCGGGCACCGTGCTCCAGGTGTCGCCGCAGAGGTTCGGCTGCTGGGACGACGTCGCCGAACGCCTCGATGCTCACATGGCCCCCCTTCACGCTTGCGTTGGTGTCGCCGAAGGGCGGGTCCACTCGTCGGAGCATCGTTCGGACCACAGGGGGATGGGCGACTACGGGAGCTACGTAGTACTTTCCCGCCGTCCCGTGGAAAACCACGGAGGTCGAGACCGTTCCTGACTGACGACGAACGAGCACCGAGACACCGATGGCCTCGAGCGCCTCGTCGCGCTCGACGATGGGCGCGAGGCTGGTCTTGCTGAGCGTTTCGCGCAGCGCGCCAGTGGCGGTCCCCCAGGTCTCGTGCAGTGGGCAGACCTGCTCCCAGCGGCACGGTCCCTCCCCGAGGGCGCAGCACTCCGAGCGCAGCGGGCCCTCGCCGGCCTCGACGACCTCGAGCAGACTCACCTCCGCCGGTGGCCGGATGAGACGGTAGCCGCCGGGCCTGCCCCGTCCACGAGGTGGCGAGCCCAGCCCGGCGCGTACGAGATCGGCGAGGATCTGCGAGGCGAACGTCTGGGTGACGTCCATCTCGGCCACGACCTCGCGGATCCTTCGGTGCTCACCACCCGCGTAGGCCCGCGCCAGGCACAGCGCCGAGCGGACCATGTAGCCGCCTCGCTTCGACAGGGTCATGTCCACGACCTCGGCGTTCTTGATCTGGCCGTTATCTGGGCCGGAAAATCCCCCGGCGAGCCAGTCAGGTGGTCGGCGTGCTCGCGCTGAGTGTGCATCGTCGCCGTCGTCAACATCGCCCACTCCTTCGGTGTGGAGGTGGTCGCCGAGGGAGTGGAGACGCCGCTGCAGGCCGCCAGCCTGAACGACGCGGTTGCGACCTGTTGCAGGGCTACCTGCTCGGCCGGCCTCAACCAGCCGACATAGTGGCGCTGCGCCTGGCCGCTCGGTCCCCGAAACCGCTCGCCGCGGCTGTCGCCGACGGCCCGCCGCGAATCGCCCAGCCGGCCGCCCTGGCCGGATCTCACGCCGGTGGAAGATATCCGTGTCTTAACCCTGGCTTTACGGAACGAACAGAACCGGTGGAGATGCTAAAGAGGTGACAATCAGCCCTGGAACTGGAAGAGTGGAAACATCGGGGGTAGGGCGATGAGCAAGCGTTGGGCCGCTGTGCTGGCAGCGGGAGGAGCGATCGTCGGCGGGGGTGCGGCCCTCGCCAATGCGCCGGGGGCCGACCCTTCGACGGGGAGGGTGGCGGCGTCGGCCACCCGGCCGGCAGTCCCGTCGTCTGGTGTCAGGTCGGTGGTGGGAGAGACCAACCAGCTGAGCATCGACATCGCCAAGGCCCACAGCACCCTGTCGGGCCTGCAGGCCCAGGTCTCCTCGTCGGCGAGCCAGCTGGCGGCCGAGCAGCAGCAGCTGGCGGCGGCCAAGGCCGCGGTCCAGGCTCAGGCGCTGGCCGTCCAGTCCCAGGCCCAGCAGCTGCAGGCGGAGGCACATCGGGCCGCCGAGGCG
>JAJZJY010000136.1 GCA_021809885.1 Actinomycetes bacterium | reverse complement strand
CTGGGCTACTCACCGGCTTCATGATGCAGCGGGGTCGCCAGATCATCTGCGGCGACACCGGCCCGGGCCTCGGGGACTCCATGTACGACGGGACCATCTACGTGGGCGGCAAGGTGGCCGGGCTCGGCATCGACTGCGTCGAGGGGGAGCTCACCGACGCCGACGGCGAGATGCTCGACCGCAAGTTCTCGATCTATGGCTGGCAGCAGCCGACGAGCAGCTTCCGCAAGTTCGTGTGCGGCAAGAAGCTCTACAACTACGACAGCCTCGAGCCCAGCGAGCGCAAGCTCATCCTGTAGCCGAGCAAAGGAGCGACCCATGGAAGATCAGGTTTCGACGCGCAACGTGCTCGGCCACTCGCGGATCTTCACCCCGGAAGTCATCAACGACATCCACGTGAAGTCGGAGCTGGGACGCTACCGGATGCGCGGCTTCTCGATGTTCAAGCCGATGCCGCACTGGGACCAGTTGATGTTCATGCCGGGCACGCTGACCCGGTTCGTGATCGAGGGTTACCGGGAGAAGTGCGAGACCAAGACGGTGCTCGGCGCCCGGTTCGCCAAGAACCCGATCGAGTTGGACATCCCCGTCTACATCACAGGCATGAGCTTCGGCGCCCTGTCGATCGAGGCCAAGATGGCCCTGGCCAAGGGCGCGTCGATGGCTGGCACGGCGACCTGCTCAGGCGAGGGAGGCATGATCCCCCCGGAGCGGGACCTGTCGACCAAGTGGTACTACCAGTGCATACAGAGCCGGTACGGGTTCAACCCGCATCACCTGATGCTCGCCGACGCGTGCGAGTTCTTCATCGGCCAGGGCTGCAAGGTCGGCCTGGGCGGTCACCTGATGGGTCAGAAGGTCACCGAGCAGGTCGCCGAGATGCGTTCGCTGCCGGCGGGCATCGACCAGCGCAGCCCGGCGCGCCACCCGGACTGGCTCGGCCCCGACGACCTGTCGCTCAAGATCCAGGAGATCCGGGAGGCGACCGACTACCGCATCCCGATCCAGCTGAAGCTCGGAGCGGCGCGCGTCTACGACGACGTCCGCATGGCCGCCAAATGCGGGCCTGACATCATCTACCTCGACGGGGCCGAGGGCGGCACAGGCGCCGGCCCGCACATCGCCACCGAGGAGACAGGCATCCCCCTCATGGCCGCCATCCCGGAGGCTCGCCGGGCCCTGGAGGACGTCGGGCTCGCCGACGAGATCGACCTGGTGGTCGCCGGCGGCATCCGCAACGGCGGCGATGTCGCCAAGGCGCTCGCTCTCGGCGCAAAGGCCGTCGCCATAGGCCACTCGGCGCTCATGGCGCTCAACTGCAACAAGGAGATCCCCGGCGTCACCGACTACGAGGGGACGATCGGGGTGCCGGCGGGGTCGTGCTACCACTGCCACACCGGCCGCTGCCCGGTGGGTGTGGCCACCCAGGACCCGGAGTTGCGCCAGCGCCTTGTCGTGGACGAGGCCGCCGAGCGGGTCTACAACTTCCTGCACACCCTCACCCTCGAGGTCCAGATGCTGGCCCGGGCGTGCGGCAAGACCAACATCCACAGCCTCGAGCCGGAGGACCTCTGCGCCCTCACCGTCGAGGCGGCCGCCATGGCGAAGGTCCCCCTGGCCGGGACCGACTACGTCCCGGGGGTGACGGAGGAGCGGACCCTCAACGAGATCAAGGGCCTTCTCGCCAAGCTCGTCGCCAACGAAGGGATGTGAGCATGAGCAACTACGAGCGGGACGGGCAGCGGACCATCACCATCGACGCCGAGCGCCTGGCAGGCAAGACGTTCGACTACCAGCACGACATCTCGCTGGTCGAAGACGTCGACCTGCTCGCCGCCACCCCGGGCAAGGACATCAACTGGCTGGAGGACGTCACCCTCCTGGTCGAGGATGGGCTGCCGGCGGTCTTCGACCGCTACTCCAACTCCTTCATCAAGATCTACTTCCCGATCCCGGAGGGACGGGAGGACGAGATCGCCCGCAAGGTGCTCGTCAAGCACCTCCAGTCGGGCAATTCCTACGGCATCCGGCTGAAGGACCAACACACCAAGTTCCCCCAGCCCGAGCTCGGGCCGTGGGTGCACGGCTCCCGCACCGTCGGGGACAACTGGAAGCCACCCGCCATGCCGGAGGGGTGGGCGCGCTCGGGCCACTAGCCCGGTCGCCGGCTGGGGCCGATGTTCAGCCTCGAGGTCACCCTCGACTACCAGGACGCGGAGGCGGCCGCCGCCTTCTGGCAGGAGGCGCTCGGCTACGAGCGGCGTTATGCCCGCCCGCCCTACGTGGTGATCGGCCCTCCGGCGGGAGCGCCCGGCGCGACGGTGGTACTGCAGCAGGTACCGCAATCCCCGGAGGGGACCCGAGCCCACCTCGACCTGCGTGTCGACGACCCGGAAGCGACCGTGGCGCGCCTCGAAGCCCTCGGAGCCTCTGTCGTCGGCACCGTCGACGAGGGTTGGACGGGCTGGACGGTGATGGCCGATCCGTGGGGTACCCCGCTCTGCGTCTGCCCCGCACGGTAGCGTATGGCGATGGTGGCCAAGCAGCCCCAGACGCGCCAGCAGCCGGAGCCCGAGGTGGAGGCGCCGCCGGCGGTCGAGCTGGCCGAGGCCAACGTCGGCTGGGTGATCGCCCGGCGGGTCCGGGAGTGCCGCACCGAGCTCGGCCTCACCGTGGAGCAACTCGCCGACCGCAGCGGCATCTCCAAGGGGATGCTGTCCAAGATCGAAAACGCCCAGGCGTCGCCGAGCCTCGGGACCCTCGTCAAGCTGGCGGCGGCGACGTCGGTCCCGCTGACCTCGTTCTTCCGCGGCCTGGAGGAGGAGCACGGCGCCGTGCTCGTCAAGGCGGGCCAGGGGCTCGACATCGTTCGCAAGGGGTCCAGGTCCGGCCACCACTACCAGAGCCTCGGGGGGGCGCGCGGTGCCCAGCGGGTGATGGAACCCCTCCTCGTGACCCTCACCGACCGGACCGAGGTCTTCCCCCTCTTCCAGCACAGCGGCGTGGAGTTCATCTACATGCTCGAGGGTGTCGTCGAGTACGGCTTCGGGGCGGACCGCTACGAGCTGCACCCCGGTGACGCCCTGCAGTTCGACGGCGAGATCGCCCACGGTCCGACGCGCCTGGTCGAGATGCCGATCCGGTTCCTGTCGGTCATAGCCCACGGACCACCCGCCGGCCTCTGACCGCGCCTCGGCCGGGACGAGCGGTCAGTAGAGAGTGAGGTACTGGTCGATCTCCCACGGGCTGACCGCGGCGTGGTAGGCGAAGAACTCGTCGCGCTTCACCTTGGCGAAGTAGTCGACGTAGTCGCCGTGGGGGGTCTTGCCGAGAGCGTCCCGGAGGACGGCGTCGTCGACCAGCCGGTCGACGGCGTGGGCGAGCGTGGGCGGCATGGGTGCGATGCCCCGGGCCGCCACCGCGGCCGGGTCGGCGAGGAACAGGTTGTCCCGGTTGGGCTCGCCCGGGTCGAGGCCCCGGTCGACGCCGTCCATCCCGGCCGCCGCCATGGCCGTGATGGCCAGGTACGGGTTGGCGGACCCGTCACATCCCCGGTTCTCGACGCGGCCGGCGTCGGGGATGCGGAGCATCTGGGTGCGGTTGTTGCCGCCGTAGGTCGCGTACACCGGCGCCCAGGTGGCCCCCGACTGCGGGGCTCCGACGCCCATCCGCTTGTAGGAGTTGACGGTCGGGCAGGTCACCGCCACCAGGGCGGGGGCGTGGTCGAGGACGCCGGCGACGTAGGAGTAGCCGAGCGGCGACATCCCGAGACCCCGCGGGTCGTGGTGGTCGGTGAACAGGTCCCGGCCGCCGGCGTCCCACAGCGAGGAGTGCAGGTGCAGCCCGTTGCCGGTCAGGTTGGCGAACGGCTTGGGCATGAAGGTCGCCGCCATCCCCGCACGGTGGGCGAGGGTGTGGACCATGTAGCGGAAGAAGATCATCCGGTCGGCGGTGGTGAGGGCGTCGGCGTAACGGAAGTTCTGTTCGAACTGGCCGTTGCCGTCCTCGTGGTCGTTGGCGTAGTTGCTCCACCCGAGGGTGTTCAGGTAGCGCGAGACGGTGGTGAGGTGGTCGTACATGCGCGTGAGCGCCTTGGCGTCGTAGCAGGGCGCCTTGGCGGTGTCGAGCTCGTCGGCCAGCTCGATCCCGCCGTCGGCTCTGCGCCGCACCAACATGTACTCGGCCTCGGCGCCCACGTTGAGGACGATCCCCCGGTCGGCGAGGCGATCGAGCATGTGCTTCAGGATCACCCTCGGCGAGTAGGGCCACGGCTCGCCCTCGACGTGGACATCGCAGTGCACGACCGCCAGGCCCGGCTGCCAGGGGACGGGCGTGTAGGAGGCCGGGTCGGGCACGGCGATCAGGTCGGGGTCGGCCGGTGTCTGGCCGAGGGGCCCGGCGGCGAACCCGGCGAAGCCGGCCCCGCCGCCCATCAGGACGTCGAAGGCCTCGACCGGGACCATCTTGGCGCACGGCTTGCCGTGCATGTCGACGAACATGGCAAAGAAGAATTCGATGCCGTCGTGACGGGCCTGCTCCAGGAGCTGGTCGGCTGAGCTGATCGTCGCTGTCATTGCTGTTCCCCCATTGGGTTCAGCCCAGCGGAGCGGCGCTCCCTGGGATCCAGTCCGTCCCGGCCAGCGGGACCTTGGCCATGGCGGCGGCCTCGATGGTGAGGGCCACCAGGTCCTCCGGCTCGAGGTTGTGCACGTCGGATTTGCCGCACGCTCGAGTGAGCGTCGTCAACTCCATCGTCAGGGCCTTCAAGTAGTTGGTCACCCACCGGGCGCCGACGGCCGGGTCGAGCCGGGCGGACAACTCGTCCTCCTGCGTCGTCACGCCGACAGGGCAGCGCCCCGTCTGGCACTGGTTGCAGAAGCCTGGGGTCGTGCCGAGGGCCCGGTAGTCGGCGGTGGCGTCGTGCTCGGTGCCGTCGCCCCACCACGACGGGCGGTTGCAGCCGAGCGCCAGCAGCGCCCCGACACCGATGGAGACGGCGTCGGCGCCGAGCGCCAGGGCCTTGGCAACATCAGCGCCCGACCGGATGCCCCCGGAGACGATCAGGTCGACCTCGTCCTCCTTGCCGACCTCCCGCAGCGCCTCGGCGGCCATGCGCACCGCCGGCAGGGTGGGGATGCCGGTGTGCTCGATGAAGACGGTCTGGCTGGCGCCGGTGCCGCCCTGCATGCCGTCCACCACCACCACGTCGGCGCCGGCGGCGACTGCCAGCTTCACGTCGTTGGTGACGCGGGTCGCGCCGACCTTGACGTAGACGGGCTTCTCCCAGTTGGTGGCCTCCCGCAGCTCCTCGATCTTGATCCGCAGGTCGTCCGGCCCGGTCCAGTCGGGGTGCCTGGACGCCGAGCGCTGGTCGACGCCGACGGGCAGGGTGCGCATGCTCGCCACCCGTTCGCTGACCTTGTGGCCTAGGAGCATGCCGCCCCCGCCCGGCTTCGCACCCTGGCCGATCACGACCTCGATGGCGTCGGCGGCGAGCAGGTCGGCGGGGTTGAACCCGTAGCGCGACGGGAGGCACTGGTAGACGAGGTGCTCGGAGGCCTTACGCTCCTCGGGGGTCATGCCGCCGTCGCCGGTCGTCGTCGACGTCCCGAGGGCGGTGGCGGCGCGCCCCAACGCCTCCTTGGCGTTGGCCGACAGCGCCCCAAAGCTCATGCCGGCGATGGTGATGGGTATCGCCAGATCCAGGGGCCGCGACGCGAAGCGGTGGCCGAGGATCGTGCGGGTCTCGCACTTTTCCCGGTAGCCCTCCAGAGGGTAGCGCGACGCCGACGCGGTGAGGAAGACCAGGTCGTCGAAGGTCGGCAGCTTGCGCTTGGCCCCCCAGCCCCTGATCTCGTAGCGGCCGACCTCGCTCATGTGGTGGATCTGGGAGATCACCTCCGGCGGGAAGGAGTAGCTCGGCTGGAGGGGGTCGAGCCCGCCATCCTGCGGGCCGCTGCCGTTGTGGCTGTCCATCAGTACCTCTGGTCCTTCAGGGCGTCGAAGTTGTAGAGCTGGCGTGCCGACGCGACCTTCGTCACCCGCTCGGCGTCGACGTGGTCGAAGCCAGCCGCCTCGACCAGCTCCCGCACGGCAGCGACGTCGACGTCGGTGAGGTCCTCGAACCGGGCGTCGGCTCCCAACGAGCGGACCTTGCCGGCGACGTAGACGACCGCCTCGTACAGCGAGTCCCCGAGCGACTCGCCGGCGTCGCCGCCGACGAGGATGGTGCCGGCTTGCGCCATGAACCCGCTCATGTGGCCCACGTCGCCGGCGACGGCCACGGTGCCGCCCTTCAAGGAGATCCCAGCGCGGGAGGAGGCGTCGCCTTCGATGACGACCAGGCCGCCGTGGGCCGATGCCCCGGCGCACTCCGAGGCGTTGCCGCGCACCCGGATCGTGCCGGACATCAGGTTCTCGCCGAGTGACCAGCCGACGAAGCCGTCCACCGTGACGTCGGGCCCGTCGCACAGGCCGCCGACGAAGTACCCGGCGTTGCCGTCGATGGTGACGGTGAGGCGGTTCTGCAGGCCGACCGCCAGGTTGTGGCGCCCGCGGGGCTGGACGATGCGCGCCACGGTGCCGTCGGCGGCGGCTCGCAGCGCCCGGTTGATCTCGCTGGTGGACAGCTCGCGGCAGTCGAGGACCAGCTCGCTCACCGTGACCATACGTGCAGCTCCTCGGGCATGGGTTCGAACACCCGGGCGCGCGCGATGCCAGGCAGGTCTCCGAGGGCGACGTACTCGGAGGCGACCGCCACGTACTCCGGCGTCTCGGCCACCACCAGGGGCTTGCAGGCGAACGAGTCGCGCACGACGGCGAACTGGTCCTCATTGGCGACCAGCAGGGTGAAGAACCCGTCGAAGGTCTTCAACACCATGCGCAGGGCGTCGCCGAGGTCCTTGCCCTCCTCCACCTGGCGGGCCACGAAGCGGGCGGCGACCTCCGAGTCGTTGTCCGTCTCGAACCTGACGCCCTCCAGGGCGAGACGCCGGCGGATCGTGGCGTGGTTGGAGAAGCTGCCGTTGTGCACGAAGGCCAGGTCGGCCCCCGGGGCGAAGGGGTGGGAGTGCTCGGTGGTCACCGCCGACTCTGTCGCCATGCGGGTGTGACCGATCCCCTGGTACCCGGCCACCTCGGCGATGCCGTAGCGCTCGGAGACGGTCGCGGCGTCGCCGACATCCTTCACCACCTCGATCGCACGACCCCAGCCGACGACACGCACGCCGGGGGGGATCGCTGCGAGGACGTCGGGAGCGGCTGAAGGCGTCACGAGCACGGCGCTGTCGCCGGCGACCCGCACGGTCGCGCCCTCGCCCATGTGGTCCGCCAGCGTGTCCCAGTCCACCCGGTCCCCTTGTGCCTGGAGCGAGAACTTCAGGCGGTCGGCGGGCACGTCCCGGCGGTAGACGGCGATGCCGGTCGAGTCCGGCCCCCGCACGGCCAGGGCGCCGAGCATCGGAACCATGAGCTCACCCAGGCGGCTCTCGAGCCCCGGCGTCTTCAGGTGGATCCCCACGATCCCGCACACGCTGCCTCCTACGGAGCCCGACGAAGGCGGGCGCTCAGCACCAGTCATCCAAGGATTGGTCAGTCCATTTTCTAGCCGAACTACCCGCTCCATGTCAAGCGCCGGGCGCACGTTGGCTGCCGGCTGCTGAGACCCGCGGCTCGGCCACGAGAACCTCGACATCAGGATCGAGGCGCCGGCGGAGGCTGGTTGCAGGGTCACCCTCGACGAGGCGCCTGATCCGGCCCGATCTCCCTGGCTCGAGGACGACATATTGGACCGAGTACCGGGTCGCTGCCCTGAGGAAGGTCTTGGCGTTGTCGCGAGTCGCGACCACTTCGCCGGTCGCTCGACCCTTCGCTGTCTCTATACGCCGGACAGCCTTGGCGACGATCTCCTCCTGACAGGCCAGCTCTGTCTTGTTCGGGAGCAGGCCGGGGTGCTGCATGCCGAGCGCCGTGCCGTAGATCTTCGCAACGGAGAGGACCTTGATCGGTCGCCCCGCTGCTCGTGCGAGAGCTGTCCTGATGGCCCAATCGCTGTAGGGCACCCCCTCGGAAGCGAGCAGCACCGATGCCCCGTCTTGGGGGCGCGGGCTTGTGGAGGGCTTCCTCCGTGTCCGGAACAATGTGTTCACCGCTATACCGGCTCCTCCGAGACACCCAGGCCGTCGAGGGCGGCTCGCCGTGCGGCCGCTCGGTCGCTGCGCTTGCGCCACCACCAGAGTGGGAACCACGCCAGGACGACCACCCAGCCGAGGAAGTACTGCGGGAGCTCGTTGCCGGAGCCGACCGCGCAACCATGGATGGAGCACAGCGGGATGGCATAGGCCCAGGTGAAGAAATAGAACGCAGCCACGAGGAGGGCCACGTACTTCATCCATTCCGGCAGCCGGAAGGGGCGGTGCAAGTTGGGTTTCCAGCGCCGCAAGAAATAGTACCCGAGGAGCACGGGCACGAAGGAACCCACATAGCCGACGTTGCTGAAGATGTAGATGACAGCCGGCGCACCGAAGATGATCAACACGACATTCAAGAGCACGTTCAGGGCCATCGAGAAGTCAGGTACGTTGTGTCTGTTGCGGTGGGCGAAGATCTTGGGCAAGTCGCCGTCCATCGAAGCCTCAGACCTCCGGTAGTGGCGAGCGAAGTCGTTGTAGTTGCTCGGATTCTTGTGTGGGAGGGCTTGCATAAGTACCGCTAGTGTGATAGAGTTGTGGGGTGGGAGCGCGACGGGAACCCGGGGCCGG